>JALVLL010000224.1 GCA_027027485.1 Candidatus Bipolaricaulota bacterium
CTCCTCGAGCGGGGGGCGCGGCTTGGAGGGGTACTGGAGCAGTGCATCCATCCGGGGTTCGGGTTGCACCGCTTCCGCGAGGAACTCACCGGCCCGGAGTTCGCCCACCGGCTGAAAGAGGAGCTCGAGGCCTCCGGGGCCGATGTCCTCACCGAAGCCACCGTCCTGGAGATTTCTCCAAATGGTCCCTACGTAAAGGTCGCCTCGCCCCAAGGACTTAAAGTGTTCAGGCCCGAGGCGGTGGTGTGGGCAGTGGGGGCCCGGGAGCGTCCCTTCGGTGCCCTCAGGATCCCGGGTACCCGGCCCTCAGGTGTCTTCACCGCGGGGTTAGCCCAACGTTTTCTGGACCTGGAAGGGCTCCTTCCCGGAAGGAGGGCGGTGATCCTGGGCTCGGGCGATATCGGCCTCATCATGGCGAGAAGACTCCATCTCGAGGGGGTGGAGGTCGCCGCGGTCCTCGAGATCCAGCCCTTCCCCGGAGGCCTCACCCGGAACGTGGTCCAATGCCTCCACGACTTCGGGATACCGCTTCTCCTTTCCCACACCGTGGCAGAGGTCCACGGAAAAAAGCGCCTCACCGGGATCACCGCCGTGCGGGTGGACGAGGACTGGAACCCGATCCCGGGGACGGAGAAGCGTTTCCAGGTGGATACCCTGATCCTCTCGGTGGGCCTCATCCCCGAGGTGCGCCTCATCGAGGACTTCGTGGCGTTGGATCCCGTGAACCGCGGCCCCAGGGTGAACGCCTGGATGCAGACGGAAGTCCCCTGGCTTTTTTCCGCGGGGAACTGTGTGGCGGTGTTCGATTTGGTGGACACGGTAGCGGCCCTGGGGGAGCGGGCAGGGGCCGCTGCGGCCCGCCATGTCCGGGGGGAGCTTCCACCAGGGAACCGGGTTCCCCTTGTGCGGGGCGGGAACGTGGTGAGCCTCGTTCCGAGTGCCCTGGATGGAACGCTGGATGAGGCCACGGTTTATCTGCGCGTGCCGCGGCCCATGGAAGGGGCCACGGTGGACCTCGGCGGGGTGGTGAGGCGAAAGGTGCGGGTCGCCCGGCCCGCGGAGATGATCGAGATCCCCCTGAACGTGGACCACCTGCGGGAGCTCACGCGGCTCCCCAAGATCGTGGTGGAGGTGAGGCCCGCTTGACGGAGAGGAAACTTATCTGTGTTTCGTGTCCCTTAGGGTGCGAGCTCACGGTGATGATTGAAGGGAAGGAGGTGATCTCCGTCACCGGGAACCGCTGTCCCCGAGGGGAGGAGTACGCCCGGGACGAGGCGGTGGAGCCCAAGCGAGTGCTCATGACGCTGGTGAAGGTGGAGGGCGGGGCGGAGCGGGTGGTCTCGGTGAAGACCGACCGCCCGATCCCCTTGAGGCTTTTCCCGGAGGCGATGGAACGCGTGCGCGAACTCTCCGTTAAGGCTCCCGTTTCTATCGGCACCGTGCTCGAGGAGAACTTCCTGGGCACCGAGGCCCGCCTCGTCACCACCCGCTTTGCGCGCTGAAGTAATCTTCTTATGGGTCTATGAGACAAAGGCAGCAACCCCGAAAAAAACGGAAACGGAAGTGAAAAAAGACCCGCAAGCACATCCTAGAGCTGTTCTCCGACGAGCTCAATAACCTGAATCAAGGCCTTTTTGGAGCGGCCCAAGTTTGCCAAATTTAAGCCGCGAGCTTTGGTCGGTTAGCCAGGAACCCTTTCACAAATTGTTCACCACGAATAGCCCAAGGAGAAAAGGTAAGTATCAGGAAGTGCGTAGTGAAGGACGTATGCGAAGTCCAGCCTGAGATTGTTCCAGTGGACCGAGAATCCGAAGCTACTTCCCTCCCGATTGGTACCAGCACGGAGGATCAAAGGATAAAAGCGCTTGGACTCGACGCCCATACGGACACAGGAAATATCCCCCCGGGTAATGAGGTTTTCGGTAAAGTCAACTACATAGACCTCTGTTCCATGCGCCCAGGCAACCCCTAAAGCGATATCGGTGATCCACGGCTCGGTATGTCCATCTGCATATCGAATAGGGGTGCTAAACAGATTGCGCCAAACGGCGCTGTTAACTTAAATGGAGTTTGAGGAGGTTGTAGAAGCCGGCCCAAGTCCAGATCCACTCCTTCACGCTTTGCACACTTCCTTCCGGGAAGTAGCCGGCGAAGTTCGCCAACCGTCTCTTCAGTTGGGTGAAAAGACTCTCCACCGCGTTGCGAATCCCTCGGGTCATCTGCACATGCTCCATCGCCGTGAGCACCACGGAAACCGTCCGGTACCAAGGGCCTCGATCCGTCACCCACCGCCGCGGCCATCCCCCATAGAGCCGCCGAATCGTCTGTAGGAACCCTTCCACATCCCATTGGCTCCTCCCCACATAGGGCTCAGCATAGACGATGGCCCTTTGCCCAGGGTCGGTGGCCAGGAAGAGCCAGATCCTCCGACTGCCAAGTTGCAGGGAGGTATCATCCACAATCAGGGTCTGAGGGAGCCGGGGGAGCCAGAGGGCTTTTGGGTCTGCCCTTTGGCTGTATTTGTGGACCCACCTCCAGACGGCTACATGGCTCACCTTCACCCCAAGTTGCCCCAAGACCCGGGCCACCTGGCGGGTGCTTAAGCCTTTGGTGTAGAGGAAGAGGGCCAAAGCTATCATCTCAGCGTCGGTCCGCTCCCGCCGGACGATCCCCTGCTCCTTCAGCCACCTCCCCATCTCTCCCAGAGGATTCCTTACGGATTTGGACATCTCCCTTCACCTCGGCCA
>JALVLL010000225.1 GCA_027027485.1 Candidatus Bipolaricaulota bacterium
ATCCAGAGGGCGAAATGCAGGGCAAGGAATAGCCCCGAGAGGGCCGAGAGGGCGAGGTGTCGCCCCCTCACCCGCGGGAGGGCCCCGAAGGCGAAGGGGGAGAGCACGATCCCGGCCAGGAACATCCTCCAGGCAGCCACGGTGACCGCGGGGGAGGAGGTCAGGCGGATGAGGATGGCGGCGAAGGAAATGACGAGGACGCCGAAGGCGAGGGAGAGGAGGGGCAAGCGACCCCCGCCCTTGGGAACCGGTTTCATCCGGCGGAGAGGATCTCCTTGAGGAGGGGGATCTTCCCTTCCATGGCCCGATACCCCACCTCCACGGCGCTTCCGATATCGGAGTACCTGGGGGGCCTGCCTTGGAAGTCCGGCCTCACGAGGATCTCAGGCCTGGAGAGCGAGATCTGGTATTCGGCCAGGCGCTTCTGGAAGATGGTGGAGGTCTGAAAGAGGACCCCGATCACCCAGGGCGAGGAAAGGGACTTCTCCGCGGGATCCACCAGCACGTCCACCGCCACCACCGCGTCCACACCCAGGGAGCGCACCGCCTCCACGGGCACCGGATCGGAGACACCCCCGTCTACGAGCCAACGGCCATCCAGCTTCCTGGGCGCGACCAGGCCGGGAACGCTTCCCGAGGCGCAGATGGCGTCGGCCAAGGGTCCCTCCCGGATCCAGACGGGCCTTCCGGTGGCGAGGTCCGTGGCCACGGCGGCGAAGGGCAGGGGGAGTTCCTCTATCCTCACATCCCCCACGAACCCGTGGACGGCGCGGCGGATGGAGTTCCCCGAGGTCCATCCCCTCCAGATGGGTCCGGGGAGGAGGTGTCGTCCGACGCCGTACCAGCGTAATTCTTTCCAGAAACGGGCCAGCTCATCCAGGGGGACGCCGGCGGCATAACATCCCCCCACCCATGCCCCGACGCTCGTCCCGGCGATGGCAGAGGGCCTCAAGCCCTCGTCCTCCAGGGCCTTGAGGACGCCAATATGCGCCGTCCCCCGCGCACCCCCCGAGCTGAGCGCCAGGCCGAACCTCACGTGTCGGACAGAAAAAGGGGGCGGAAACCCCGCCCCCCCACCGTCCCTACTCCTTGGAGATGGCCCCTACGGGGCACTGGTCGATGGCTTCCTGGACACAGGGGAGGGACTCATCCGCCCCGGCCTTCACGTGGGAAAGGCCATCGTCTCCGATCTCGAAGACATCGGGGCACACCTGAGCGCAAAGCCCACACCCGGTGCAGAGGTTCTTGTCCACCTTGACCGCCATGGCACCTCCTTGGGGAAGCTTTTGAAAATCGGCGAGGGAACTATAGCAGAGAAGTTAAGCGAACGCCAAATAAAAAAACGGGGCCTCAGGCCTGGGAGGGCCGAAGCCCCAAGGAGGCTTTGGGCATGCGGGCGCGTTGCCTGCGGCGTTCGCCTCCACGGCGGTCGATCCCCAGGAGACGGAGTCTCTCGCCGAGGAGCTCGAGCTCGGCCTCCCAGGCCTCGGCCGCCGCAACGAGCAAGCTCGGCGTCATTTCCCACATCAGCATGCCCATCACCTCCTTTCCCCGCAGAGGTTTTCCCGGGAAATGCGACCGAAAAGGTGTTCCGCTGCGGGGCAACTTTATTTTACCGAATAGAAGGGGCCTGAGGCAAGATCACTCGCTCCAGCCGATCCGGGAGACGATGTCCGCGAGGGCGATGAAGCCCACGATCCTCCTCGGATCGTCCCGGTCCACCACCGGGAGCCTCCCCACCCCACTCCTGCGGAACCTCTCCCAGACGGCGTCCAGGGGCTCGTCGGGGTAGGCCACCACTGGGTTTCTAACCGCGATCTCCCCCACCCTTACATCGCCCCTGGCCCGGAGGAGCTCCTTGTGGGTCACTATCCCCACGAGCCTTCCCTCGCGATCCACCACGGGGAAGCTGGGGTGGCCGGTGCGGGCCATCCGCTCGCGCACCTCCGCGACCGGGGCATCCTCAGTTACCGTCTCCACGGCGCGGCGCATGACATCGGAGACGGTATGCACCCGGAGCCAGTTGATCTCCATCTCCGGGGCGAGGCGGATCCCCCGGCGCGAGAGCTTCAGGGTGTAGATGGTCTCCTTGGAGATGGACCAGGCCACGATGTCCGCCACCACGCAGGCGAACATCAAGGGGAGGATGATCTCGTAGTTGCGGGTCATCTCGAAGAGAATCACGATGGAGCTCAACGTGGCGCGGCTCGCGGCGGAGAAGACCGCGGCCATCCCTACCAGAGCATATGCGGAATAGGGGGCCGTTATCCCTGGGAAAAGGAGGTTCACGGCGACCCCGAAGGCCGCCCCGAAGGCCGAGCCCACGAAGAGGGATGGGGCGAATACCCCGCCCGAGCCCCCCGACCCTAGGGTGATGGCCAGGGCAAGCATCTTCGCCAGGGAAAGCCCGAGGAAGAAGCCCGCGATCCCCCAAGCCGGGGAGAGTTCCCCGGCGAGGATCCGATCCACCGTCTCGTATCCCGTACCCAGGACCTGGGGCACCGCCAGGGCCAGGCCCCCCAGGAGGAGCCCCCCGAGCCCGGCCTTCAAGGGGCTTGGGAGCTTGAGCCCATCGAAGAGGTCCTCGAGCTTGTAGAGGAGGCGGGTCTCGGCCAGGCCCACGAAGGCCGCCCCGAACCCGAGGAAAAGGTAGAGGACGAGCTCCCAAGGGGAGCGGAGGGAATACGGGGGCACCGAGAAGGCGGGCTTGGGCCCCACAAAGCCCAGGGGGGTGATGGAGGCG
>JALVLL010000226.1 GCA_027027485.1 Candidatus Bipolaricaulota bacterium
GGGGCTACACCATCGGGCGCGGGGAGGAGCTCTCCGAGAACTTCGAACTCGTCTTCTCCCTCTTCCCGGTGCTCAAGGACAGGCTCAGGCAGCGGGCGGGGACCCTCTCGGGCGGGGAGCGGCAGATGCTCGCCATCGGCCGGGCCCTCATGGCCTCTCCTAGGCTCCTTTTGGTGGACGAAGTTTCCATGGGACTCATGCCGAAGCTCATTCCCGAGATCCTGGGGACGTTCGTGAGGCTGCGGGAGGAGCGCGGGATGAGTGTCCTTTTGGCAGAGCAGAACGCCAGGGAGGCCCTGCAGGTGGTGGATCGGGGGTATGTCTTAAAGAACGGGCGCATCGCCCTCCAGGGCACGGCCGCCGAGCTCTGCGAGAACGCCGAGGTCAAGGCCGCCTACCTCGGCCTCTGAACCGCTGAGTTGACGAAACGGGAAGGATATGTCGGGTGACAAAGCCTGGGGGAGCTTCATCGAGCGGCCGAATCGCTTCTCCATCTGGGTGGATGTGAACGGCAGGAGGGAGCTCGCCCACCTCCCCAATCCCGGGCGCCTCTTGGAGATCCTCATACCAAAAAGAAGGGTTCTTCTCCGCCGTGCCCGAAGCGAAAAAAGGAAAACGCGCTGGACCGCCGTCGGGGCGGATCTAGAGGGGATGCTGGTTTCGCTCGATTCCACCTTGCCGAACCGCTTCCTCCCCGAGGCCCTTAAGGAGGAGGCCATCCCCCCACTTCGGGGCTGGAGGATCGCGACCCGGGAGCCCCGTCTGGGCGCGGGCCGCTTGGATTTCCTCCTCGTGCGGGGGGATGAGAGGCTCTATCTGGAGGTGAAATCGGTGACGTTGGTGGAGGATGGGGTCGCCCTCTTCCCCGATGCCCCCACCTCTAGGGGAAGAAGACATCTCCTGGAGCTGGCGGGAGCCGTGCGGGAAGGGGATCGGGCCGCGGTGCTCTTCGTGGTACAGCGCCCAGATGCGGTGAGATTCGGCCCCAACGCCGAAACGGACCCCGCCTTTGCCGAGGCGTTCCGGGAGGCGCTCGAAGGCGGCGTCGCTATGTATGCCTTGGTCTGTAGCTTCGACGGAGAAAGACTCCATCCTCTGCGGTTTCTAGAACAGGAAGCCTTTATGCTTGCCTAGAGAAGGGCTGATCACTTTTATATTCCCTCGTTTTAGTTTTTCGGTTTTTGCCGTAAAATTTATATTAACATGATCCGTACCGAAAAACTCACACGTAAATTCGGCGAAGTGGTGGCGGTGGAGGACCTCTCCTTTGAGGTCCGCAAGGGGGAGATCGTGGCCCTGTTGGGCCCTAACGGGGCGGGGAAGACCACCACGGTGCGCATGATCTCCTGCCTGATCGCGCCCACATCCGGTAGGGCGTGGGTGGACGGCCACGAGGTCCACGAGGACCCCACGTGGATCCGGGGCGTGGTGGGGATCCTCACCGAGACCCCGGGACTCTACAGGCGCCTCTCGGCATGGCACAACCTCCGCTTCTTCGCGGAGCTTTACGGGGTGAGAGGGGCCGAGGCGAAGATCGAGGAGTACCTCAGGTTCTTCGGGCTCTGGGAAAGGCGCGATGAGCCCGTGGCCACATACTCCAAGGGGATGCGCCAGAAACTGGCCCTGGCCCGGGCTCTCTTGCACGAACCCAAGGTCCTTTTATTGGACGAGCCCACCGCCGGGCTCGACCCCGAAAGCGCGAAATCGGTGCGGGAGTTCATCGCCGAGCTCAAAAGCGAGGGAAGGGCCATCCTTCTGTGTACCCACAACCTCACCGAGGCCGAGCGCCTCTGCGATCGGATCGTCCTTTTAAAGACAAGACTCATCGCCCAGGGTACTCCAGATGAGCTTAAGCGGCGCCTCTTCGGAACCAGGGTGGTGGTGGAGCTGGCGAATCCCTCGCCCGAGCTCGTCTCCTCCCTTGAAGTCCCCGAAGCGAGATCTGCGGAACTGGTAGGGGAAAAGCTCTATGTGGAGGTCGAGGATCCCCGCCGGGATAACCCCGTGCTCGTGCGGAGGTTGGTGGAGCTTGGGGCCGAGATCATCGCCGTGCGGGAGGCCGAGTCCACGTTGGAGGACGTGTACCATGAGCTGATGGGGGGTGCCGATGCACAGGGTTAGGGCGATACTCCTCAGGGAATGGGCCGAGGCGATCCGGATAAAGATGGTGCTTTTCAGCGCGGCCTTCCTGCCCCTGTTCATGACCGGGTTTGCGACGTACCTAGTATGGCAGGCCAAGGACCTCCCCCCGGAGGCCCAAGGGGCGCTCTTCAACACCTCCCTCATGTACTTCTTCATCCTCCCGGTGGTGATCCCCCTTTCCATCGCCGCCTATTCAATCGTGGGAGAAAAGGAACAGGGGACCTTGGAACCCCTCCTTGCCACCCCCATCCGGGACTGGGAGTTGTTCCTGGGCAAGGCCCTGGGGCCGGTGATCCCCGGTCTCTTCCTTTCCTGGGGCGCGTTCGGCCTTTTCCTTTTGGCGGCCCGCGTGATATTGGGATCTATCCCGGCGGGGGTACTTTCCCTTCCATGGATCCTTTCCATCTTCGCATTGGCCCCGTTTCTGGCGTTGTTCGCAGTGTTCGTCACCATGATCGTTTCCTCTCGCACCACCGACGTCCGCGCTGCGTACCAATTCTCGAGCCTGGCGGTGCTTCCCGCCCTGATCCCCCTCCTTGTGTATATCGGCCGTCTCACCGCGGTTAACCTCACGTTCGTGGGGATCGAGGCTGGGATC
>JALVLL010000227.1 GCA_027027485.1 Candidatus Bipolaricaulota bacterium
TTGGGGGGCGGTGGTGGTGCGGCTGCAGCTTTCGGCGGTGGGGTTCGCCATGGCCCACGCCGCCTTCGCCGGAGCCGCACTGGGGTTGGTACTGGGGTTCCATCCTGTGGCCATCTCGTTGGCCTTCGCCCTGCTCGTGGCCGGGATACTCGGTCCGCTCACCGAGGCCACCCGCCTCCCCGCCGAGGTGGTGTTGGGGGTGGTGTTCCCGGTGACCATGGCCCTGGGGTTCGTGTTTTTGTCGCTCGTCCCCGGTCCGGCCTTCGCCAGCCCGGCCCTCTCGCTCCTTTGGGGGAGTATCCTCGGGATCGGCTGGCGGGACGTGGGCCTGCTCGCGGCGATCCTCGGGGGGAGCGGTGCTTTCCTCCTTTTCTTCCGGCGCGAGGTGCTCTCGATCCTCTTGGAGCGGCGCTTGGCCGAGGAGGCAGGAATCCCCACCCGCCCCTATACCTGGGCGGTCCTCTTCGTGGTGGGGGCCCTGGTGGCGGCTTCCCTTCGGTTGGTGGGGGGCATCCTCATCTATTCCCTCCTCCTCATCCCCGCGGCCGCGGCGGCACAGCTCGCTTACGACATGAAGGCGATCCTGCTTTTGGCAGGGATGTTGGGGGCCGCGGCGGCGGGCCTGGGGTTCTTGGCCTCTTACGCCCTGGATCTCCCCCTCGGGGCATCGATCTCCCTTGTGGGGGCGATGTTTTTGGCCCTGGCGGTCATCCTTTCCCCCAAGCGCCGCCGACCCCGCCCCGCGTAATTGGCGCCGGGACCGACTCCCTCTTAGAATCTCGCTCGATGCGCAAAGTTCTCCTGGTTTTGGCCCTTCTTTACCTCTGGGGGATTTCCGTCGCCGGTGGCCCGGAGAGGCTCGATCCCTTGCTCCGCGGGGTCCTCTCCTCCTGGGAAAGATACGGGACGGCCGCCCTGGCCGAGCTCCGACTCACGAGGCTTCTCCCCTTGAGCCCCGGTGCCGACCCCACCGTTAGGGTCCTCTTGAAGACAAGGGATCCCTGGGCCGCGTGGGATATCCCCGGCTTCCGGCCCGAGACGGTCTCCGGATGCGTCGCCACCGGCTCGGTCCCGCTCCGCCTCCTGGACGAGCTTTCGGAACACCCCCAGGTGGTCTTCATCCAGGCATCGCGACCCCTCTCCCCATCCCTGGATATCTCGGTGCCCGAGATCGAGGCACCGGACGTGTGGAGTGGCGATCCCTCCACACGGGGCGAGGGAGTTGTGGTGGGTATCGTGGATACCGGGATCGATGCCCTGCACCTCGCCTTCAGGGAGGACAGGGACGGGGATGGCTTCCCCGAGGGATCGAGGATCCTCTGGCTTTGGGACCAGGCCGCGAGCGGGTTCCCCGATCGCTGGGATTTCGATTACGGGGAGGACTACGGCCGCGATGAAATAGAGTCGTGGATCGCCACGGGCGAGTCCCCCTCCAGGGATATCCAAGGGCATGGGACCCATGTGGCGGGGATCGCCGCGGGAAGCGAGCCCGAGCTCCCCGGGGTCGCCCCCGGGGCCTACCTCGTCGTGGTGAAGTCGACCTTCTACGAGGACACGGTGGTCGATGGGATCAGGTTCGTCTTCGAGGTGGCCGAGGAGCTGGGGCTTCCGGCGGTGGTGAACCTCTCCCTGGGCGGCCACGGGGGCCCCCACGACGGCACCTCCCTCTTCGAAGAGGCCGTCGATGCCACGCTGGAGTGCGGAACCGGGCCGTGTCCCGGCCGGGCCATCGTGGTGGCCGCGGGGAACGAGGCCGACGACGATATCCACGTGGGAGGCGAGCTACATGCCCCGGTAACGTGGCACCTGCGGATCTCCTCCTCGAGCGGGGAAGCCCATTTCTGGCATCCGGCGGAGGCCGATTTCGAGTTCCGGGTCGCGGCGGGAGGCGACTCCCTGAGGGTCCCCCCGGGAACGAGCGGTTCCGGGACCATCGCCGGCGGCGAGGTTTACGTGGAGAACGCCCCCTACGGCCCCGACCCGAGGAACGGGGACGAGACGATCTACCTACAGTGGGGGAATATGCCCATCGGCACCATGCTCGAGCTGACATTCAGCCCACGACCCCACGGGGGGAGGATCGACGGCTGGGTCACGAGCCCCCAGTACGGGAGCTTCGAGGAAGGGGACCCTTGGATGACCATCGCCGAGCCGGGGAACGCCCGCCGGGTGATCACCGTGGGGGCCTACGTCACCAGGAACCGGTGGGAGTCGCAATCGGGTACCAACCACTACGACCATCCCCTCTGGGAATTGACCCCCTTCTCTAGCCATGGCCCCACCCGGGACGGGCGTACGAAACCCGAGATCGCCGCCCCGGGGGCCTGGATCCTCTCGGCCCGCTCCCGGGACGCCCCCGTGGACCCCATGTACCTCGCACCGGATGGGATACACCGCTACATGGCGGGAACCAGCATGGCCGCTCCCCATGTCTCCGGCGCCGTGGCCCTCCTCCTCTCCCTGTATCCGGGGCTGACTTGGGACGAGGCGAGGGCGGCGCTCGTGGGCGGGGCGCGCAGGGACGCCTTCACCGGCTGGGATCTCCCGGACAACGCCTGGGGCTACGGCAAGCTCTCCGCCGAGGGGGCCGTCCGACAGCTCTCCCCCCCTGCACCCACCGGAGCGGCCCTGGAGATCCTCACCGTCCCAGCGGTATCCGAGGCCCTGTTCCGGTATTCCGTGCCGGAAGGAGCGGCCTGGGCGGAGATCCGCGTCTACGACCTCCTGGGG
>JALVLL010000228.1 GCA_027027485.1 Candidatus Bipolaricaulota bacterium
CTCAAGGGGAAGCCCAGGGTGCTGCGACTCCTCCGGGGAGGGGACGGCGCCATCTACAGGGTCGAAGTGGTGGACGAGGGGGAGCCGGGCCGGGACCTCCACCTCACCTTGGACGCCGAGGTCCAGCGGATCTGCGCCGAGGTCCTGGAGAAGGGGACCAGGATATTCCGCGCCAAAAGGGGATTAGCTATAGTGATGAGGCCGGGCACGGGGGAGATCCTGGCCATGGCCCAGTTCCCGCGTTTCGATCCTGAAAAACCGGATCCCGCGCTCCTCCATCCCTGGGCCGTGACCGATCCCTTCGAGCCCGGATCCACCTTCAAGGCCCTGGTGGGGGCGGCCGCCCTGGACCGGGGGGTGGTCTCGCCCGGGGAAGTCTTCTCCGCGGTCTCTCCCTTCTACGTGGACGGGGTTCCCATCCGAAACGCTGGCAACGTCTCCCTTCCCGAGGTGACCTTCGCCCGGGCCATCACCAGCTCCCTCAACACGGTGCTCCTGCAGGTTGCTTTGAGGCTCGGAAAGGAGGCGACCTGGAGGTACCTCGTGCGCTTCGGGATCGGGGAGCCGACCGGGATAGGGCTTCCAGGGGAATCCCCGGGGATCCTGAGGCCGCCGAAGGAGTGGACCCGGGTGGACCTCGCCACCATCTCCTTCGGCCAAGGGGTCTCAGTGAACGGGGCACAGCTCGCCCGAGCCTTCTGCGCCATCGCCGCCGATGGCCTCCTCCCCAAGGCCCACCTCATCGTCGGAGACGGCGGCCCGAAACGCAAGGTGATTTCCCCCGAGGCCGCCTACACCATGCGGGAGCTACTGCGTTTGGCGGTGGAGTTCAAATACGGGGGAACCGGGAGGTGGGCCGACGTGGAGGGGTTCGGTGTGGCGGGGAAATCGGGAACGGCCCAGAAACCGGACCCCCGCGGGGGATACTCGAAAACGAAGACCATGGGAGCCATGGCCGCCTTCTTCCCCTGGCACCGGCCGGAGTACCTGGTGCTCGTGGTTTACGACGAGCCCATGACTTGGGGCGGGAGCACCGCCGGACCCACGGTGCGCTGGATCATCGAGGAGATGTACCGGGAGGGGATCATCTCCCCCTACCCGGATATCCCGGAAGTCGCCATGCCCAAGCCGATCCCCGGGCCCTCGGCCGGCATCCCATAGCTCCTTGTGGCCCTCGTTCCCCCTGGGCTAGGATCATCCCATGGCGGGAAAACTCGAGGTCATAACGGGGTGTATGTTCGCCGGCAAGACGGAGGAGCTCCTGCGGCGGGTGGAGCGGGCGCGGATCGCGAGGAAGAAGGTCCTCCTCCTCAAGCCCACCCTGGATACCCGGTACTCCGAGGAGGAGGTGGTCACCCACTACGGCCGTTCCCTCCCCTGCAAGCGCATACCGCCGGACTTCTCCTGGGAGGATCTCGAAAGGGTAGCGGGGGTGGAACTACAGGAGGCGGATGTGGTGGCCTTCGACGAGGCGCACTTCTTCGGCAAGGGGTTCCCCCGGATCTGCGAGGAGCTTGTTTCCCGAGGGAAGAGGGTCATCGTTGCGGGCCTCGATCTCAACTTCCGGGCCGAGCCCTTCGGCCCCATGCCCGAGCTTCTGGCGTTGGCGGACGAGGTCGCTAAGCTTCAGGCGGTGTGTGTGGTCTGCGGTAAGCCCGCCACCCGCTCCCAGAGGCTCGTGAACGGGAAGCCCGCCAGAGGGGGGCCGGAGATACTGGTGGGGGGACTGGAGTCGTACGAGGCCCGCTGCCGGGACTGTTACGTCCCGCCGAGCTGAGGGGGGATGTGGGCCTATCTCGTAAGGAAGATCGCCGGGGCCGCGCTCACCTTCCTCGCCACGAGTTTCGTGGTCTTTCTGGCCCTGAACGTCCTCCCCGGTGACCCGGCCAGGCTCGTGGTGGGGCACGAGGCCTCGCCGGAGCTCTATGCCCGGGTGTGGGAGGAGCTGGGGCTCGACCGCCCCTGGTTCACTCGGTACCTGGAGTGGCTTTCGGGGCTCCTGCGCGGCGACCTGGGAAGGTCGCTCACCTACGGGGTCCCGGTGGCGGAGCTCGTGGGAAGGGGGATCTCCGTGACCTTCGCCCTGGCCGGGGCCGCTATGGCGCTGGCGGTGCTCATGGCCTTCCCCCTGGGGGTGATCTCGGCCTATCGCGCAAGCGGGGCCGTGGACGCCTCGCTCATGGCCCTGTCCCAGCTGGGCACGGCGATGCCGGAATTCTGGATCGGGCTCCTTCTGGTCCTCGCCTTTTCCCTACGTCTCGGCCTCCTTCCCTCAGGATGGTTTCCGGGTTGGGAGGAGGGGCCCTCGGCCGGGGTATACCTCATCCTCCCGGCCCTGACCCTGGCCCTGCCCCGCGGGGGGTATCTCGCCCGCATGGTGCGCGGCTCGCTCCTTTCCTCCCTCCGGGAGAACTACGTGGCCGCCGCGCGGGCCAAGGGACTCCCCGAATGGAAGGTGGTCCTGCGGCACGCCCTCAAACCCTCACTGGTCCCGGTGTTGGCCTCCGGGGGGATGGTCTTCGGCAGGCTCCTGGCCGGGGCCCTGGTGGTGGAGAACCTCTTCTACCTCCCGGGGCTGGGGAAGCTGGCCCTGAGCGGGGTCATGGCCCGCGATATCCCCTTGGTCCAGGGGACGGCGGTGGTGGCGGCGGGGGCGATCATAGCGGTGAGCCTCATCACGGAGATCTCCTACGGGCTTCTGGACCCGAGGATCCGTTACCGATGAAGAAC
>JALVLL010000229.1 GCA_027027485.1 Candidatus Bipolaricaulota bacterium
GTGGGCGAACTCCCCTTCGACGAGGTCCATCATCCTTTCGGGCTCCACTTTGCCGCTTGCCACCAAGGTCTTCCGGCCCCGGAGGTAGAAATCGGTGAAGAAATCGCGGAGATCGCTGAGGGAGAGGGAGCTTACCGTCTCCTTCCTCCCGAGCACCGGATGCCCCAAGGGGTGGTCCTCGCCCCAGAGGGCTTTCCCCAGGAGCCGCAGGGCCACGTCCTCGGGGTTGTCCTCGGCCTCCCGGATCTCCTCCAAAGCCACGGCCCGCTCCCTCCCGATGTCCTCCGGGGAAAACCGGGGCGAGGTCACGAGCTCCGCCAGGATATCCAGGGCTGCATCGAGCCCCTCGGGGAGGACGGTGGCGTGGAAGACGGTGTACTCCTCCGAGGTGGCCCCGTTTATGTTCCCGCCCAAAGAATCCACGATCCGCGCGATCTCGGTGGCGCTGTAGTGTTCGGTCCCCTTGAAGACCATGTGCTCGGTGAAGTGGGCGAGGCCTTCCTTCCCCCTGGGATCGTGGCGGCTCCCGGCGGGAAGCCACACCCCTAGGGCCACGGTATGGGAATGGGGCATGGGCTCGACCACGAGGTCTAGCCCCGGGGAAACCTCCTCCCGGAAGCAGCCCTGATAGACCTCCCTCATGAGGATGAGGAGGGCTTTATCCTGAGGGGAGATTTGGGCACCACCCGGCGGAGGCGATAGCGACCCTGCTCATCCAGCTCCACGATCTCCACCAGGATCGGATCGCCCTTCTTGGCGACGGCCCTGGGGTCCTTGACCCCCTCCCCGAGGCGGGACTTATGGATGAGGCCCCTTACCCCGGGGGCGAGCTCCACCAGGATCCCGTAATCGAGGACGTTCACCACCTTGCCCTGGACGATGTCGCCCACCTTGAACTCGGGCTTCTCCTCGATGCGCTTGAGCTGGGGCCTGCCCACCTCATCGGAGCCGATGACCTCCACCAGGACCTCATCCCCGGGCTTCACCACGTCCTCCACTTTCTGAACGAAGCCCTCCGAGAGGTTGGAGATGTGGATCAGGCCCTCCACCCCGGGGCGGATCTCCACGAAGGCCCCGAAGGGGGCGATCCGCTTCACCTTCACCTTGAGGACCTTGCCCACCTCGAGTTCCTGGGTGAGCTCCTCGATGGCCTTCCGGGCCGCTTCCACCGCTTCCCGGGAGCTCCCCACGATGCGGACGAGGCCGTCGTCCTCGATCTCGATCTCGGTGCCGGTGGTCTCCTGGAGCTCGCGGATGGTGCGGCCGCCGGGGCCGATGACAAGTCCGATCTTCTCCACCGGGATCCGCATGAGCTCTAAGATCGGCGCGTAGGGCGAGATCCGGGAACGTGGCTTGGGCAGTGCCTCCGACATCACCCGGAGGATCTCCATCCTGGCCCCACGCGCCTGCTCCAGGGCCTCCCGCAGGAGATCCTCGCCGATCCCGCTGATCTTCACGTCCATCTGGAAGGCGGTGACGCCCCGCTCGGTGCCGGCCACCTTGAAGTCCATGTCGCCGAAATGGTCCTCCAGCCCTTGGATATCGGTGAGGATCACGTAGCGATCGCCCTCGGTGATGAGCCCCATGGCCACCCCGGCCACCGGGGCCTTGATGGGGACCCCCGCGTCCATGAGGGCCAGGCTCCCGGAACAAACCGAGGCCATGGAGGAGGAGCCGTTGGACTCCAGGATCTCCGAGACCAACCTGATGATGTAGGGGAACTCGTCCTCCGGCGGGATCACCGCAAGGAGCGCCCCCTCGGCGAGGTGCCCGTGGCCGATCTCCCGGCGCGAAGGAGCCCCCAAGCGTCCCGCCTCGCCCACGCAGAAGGGAGGGAAGTTGTAGTGGAACATGAAGCGCTTCAAGCCCTCCTCGATCATGAGATCGATGATCTGGGCGTCGCGGCGGGTGGCCCCCAGGGTACAGGTGCCCAGGGACTGGGTCTCTCCGCGGGTGAAGAGGGCCGAGCCGTGGACCCGGGGGAGGAGCCCCACCTGCACCGACATGGGGCGGATCTCGTCGGGCCTTCTCCCGTCGATCCTTATCCCTTCCTCCAGGACGAGCTTCCGCACGTACTCCCGGTAGAGCTCCTCGAAGATCTCCACGGCGAGCTTCTCCACCGTCCCATGCTCCTCCTCGGGGTACTCGGAAAGGAGAGCTTGGACTGCTTCCTCCCGGAGCTCCTCGGCGAGCCTTTCCCTTTCCTTCTTGGAGGCGGCCTCCCGCAGGCGGGGGAATTTATCCCAAACTAGCTCCCGCATCCTCTCCCGGACCTTCTCCTCCTCCGGGGAGGGCTCGGGCACGGGGTGTTTCTCCACCGGTACCCTGGCGGCGAACCGTTCCTGGAAGGCGACGAGTTCCCTTATCACCTCGTGGGCTTTCCGGATCGCCTCGATGACCTTCTCCTCGGGGACCTCCCGCATGTGGCCCTCCACCATAGTGACGGTTTCCTTGGTGCCTGCCACTGTGATGTCCATATCGCCTTCCTCGAGTACCGAAGCGGGGGGATTGATCACGGTCTCCCCGTCCCGCATCCCCACTTTGACCCCGGCGATGGGCCCCTGGAAGGGGGCGGGGGAGATCATGAGGGCCGCGGAGGCCCCGAGCATCGCCGCCACCTCCGGCGCGCAGTCCTTTTCCGCCGAAAGCACGGTGGCGATGATCTGGATCTCCTCCTTGTAACGCTTGGGGAAAAGAGGACGGATGGGACGGTCTATGAGC
>JALVLL010000230.1 GCA_027027485.1 Candidatus Bipolaricaulota bacterium
GGATCCCCGTAACGCCTACGCCAGGGTACAGCTGGGGAACATCTACTTCTCCCGGGAGCTCTACATCGAAGCCGAGCGCGAGTACGATCAGGCCCTGAAGGCCGATCCCAACATGGTCGATGCCATCGTGGGCCAGGGGAACGTAGCCATGGCCATGGAACTTTACGATAAGGCCGTGGAACGCTATCGGAAAGCCCTGGAGATAAGGCCCGACGACAACCGCATAAAAACGAAACTCGCCGAGGCCCTGCTCAAGAACGGGAACACCTCCGAGGCCAAAGCCATATTGGAAGAAGTTCTGAAGGAAGCTCCCTCTTACCATCGGGCGCTGAAGCTCATGGGGGACGTCCTCGTCGCCGAGGGAAAGCCCGGGGAGGCCATCCCCTATTACGAGAAGGCCATCGAACGGAACCCCTCATGGGAGTACCGCCTCGCCTTGGGAGATGCCTACAAGGCGGCCGGCGACATCGACGAGGCCATGGAGATCTACGAGGAGGTCAAGGACCGTTACCCCTATCGCTACGAGCCCTATGTGCGCCTGGCCGAACTCCACCGGGAGATGGGGGATACCGATGAAGCCCTCTTCTGGTACCGTGAGGCTTTGAAACGGACTACCGACACGTTGGAGAAGGAGAGGATCGCCAAGGCCATCGTGGAGCTCGCCCCCGATGACCTCAAGGAGAGGTTCAGGCTGGCCACATACTATCAGGAGAACTACAAGTATTCGGCCGCCATCGAGCAATACCAATACATCCTCGAACGCGATCCCGAAAACATCGATGCCCTCCTCGGGATCGCGGACTCCTACGCCGGGAAGACCGAATACGACGAGGCCTTGAAATACTACCGCAAGGCCCTGGAACTCGCGAAGGAAGATGACCTCAAGATCGAGATCCTCACCCGGATCATCGAGAACGAGAAGAAGCGCGTCTCCCCGAAGGAGGAACTCACCCGGGCAGCCAAGGAGGCCCTCTGGGAAAGGGCCCTGATATACAAGAAGCTCGGGAAAACCGAAAAGGCCAAAGAGGACCTCCAGAAGATCTACGAGGCGGACCCGAACTTCAGGGCGGATGAGCTCACCGACCTTCTCAAGGAACTAGGAGTTGAGGTGGAGGAGCAGACGCCCTCCCAGACCATTTCTCCCCCGGCAGGGGAACAGGAAAGCGAATCCGGGGCACAAGCCCAGGGCGGGGGATGAGGAAGCCCGGCGAGGCCTTCGAGGAGCTCGTGAGGGTGGTGGCCCGGTTGCGGGGGCCCGATGGGTGCCCTTGGGACCGGGCCCAGACCCACAAAACCCTCGTCCCCTACCTCATCGAGGAGGCCTACGAGGTGGCCGAGGCCATAGACTCCGGTGATCCTGCCCGCCTCAAGGACGAGCTGGGGGACCTCCTCTTACAGGTCGTCCTCCACTCCCAGATAGCGTCGGAGGAAGGCCATTTCGACATCACGGAGGTGGTGGATAACCTCCGGGAGAAGCTTATCCGCCGCCATCCCCATGTCTTCGGGAGCGCCGAGGCCAAGACCCCGGATGAGGTCCGTGGTCGCTGGGAGGAGATAAAGGAAAAGGAAGGGAAAGGCTTCGAAATCGGGGCACGCCCGGCCCTCCTTGTGGCCCGGAAGTTCGTGGAGAGGGAGAAGAGCCTGGGGAGGGATATCCCGATCTCCGCCCGGGTCAGCTGGGACGAAGGGGATCCCGAGAGGCTCGTGGGGGAGGTGCTTCTCGAGGCGGTTCTCTGGGCCCAGGAGCATGGAGTGGAGCCCGAGGTGGCCCTGCGGCGGGAGGTCGAGCGGAGACTCGAGGATGGAAGGGGATAGGCTCGCTGCGCTCCGCGATCTCGGGAAACCCAGGGAGGTCTACACCCTCTGGGTGGAGACCCACGAGGGGGCCGTGGCCTTCATAGAGGCGGTGCTCCTATGGGAGGACAACATCGCCAACGTGCGCCGGGAGTTCCGCAGGATCCGTGGACACACCTGGTTCAAGATGTTCGTGACGCCGGGATGCCTCGAGCGGGTACTCGAGATCCTCGAGCGCCTGAAGGCATACGTCTACATCGGATCGGTGTGTGTGGAAGCCAGCTGAAGCTCTTCTCCCCCCGGGAAGAAGGTCCCTCCGTATTCGAGATCGATTACGGGGAGCTTTGGCGTGAAGGGATCCGGGGCCTCATATTGGATTTGGACAACACCCTTTGTCCGTGGCGTGCGCCCTCGCTGGATGGGGAAACGGAGGAACTCCTGTCGAGCCTCAAAGGAAAAGGATTCCGCCTCTGTATCCTCTCCAATGGTCGGCTGGACAGGCGCCACGGGATCCTTCGGGAGATGGAGCAACTCGGCATCCCCGTGATATTTCCCGCCAGGAAGCCCCTTCCCTTCGGTTTCAGGAAGGCCCTGAAGACCCTAGGTGTAAGAAAGGGGGAAGCGGCGGTGATAGGGGACCAGCTCCTCACCGATATCCTCGGCGGAAATCTCCTCGGGATCTATACGATCCTTGTGGAACCTGTAAGTCCCCACGAACACCCCTTCACCCGGCTGGTGAGCCGCAAGCTGGAGAAGCTCCTGGGGCGCAGGGTCAGACGGTGATCCGCCCCCTGAGGCGCGGGTCGAGGATATCCCTCAGGGCATCCCCCACCAGGTTCCAGGCGAGGCAGAAGAGGGTGATGGCACCCCCGGGGAAGATGAAGGTATACCAATAGGCCAAGGGGTTCCCGCGGAGCCCGATGATCCAATCGCGGGCGTAGCTTATCATCTGGCCCCAGTCAGCGTACCCCTGTGGAATTCCCACCCCGAGGAAGCTCAGTGCCGCGAAGGTTATGACGATGGAGCCCATGTTCATGGTGATCTGTACGAACACCGGCCAGATCGCGTTGGGGAGGACGTGGCGCAGGATGATGCGGTACGTGGGCACCCCCAGTGCCCGAGCGGCCTGTACGTAGTCCATCTCACGGATCCGGAGGACCTCGCTTCGGATCAGACGGGCATATCCCATCCAACCGAAGGCGACGAGGGCGATGATGGCGCTCCAAACCCCATAGCCCAGTATCGATGCCAGGGTCATGGCCGCGGCGAGGAATGGGAAGGCGTAAAAGATGTCGGTTATACGCATGACAAGCTCGTCCAGCCATCCGCCGAAGAAGGCCCCCACCGAGCCCAAGGTGATCCCGATTGCGGCGGCAAGCCCCACCACCACCAGGGAAACGAACCAGGCAGTGCGCGTCCCCCAGACGCAACCGTAGAAGATGTCATATTGGCCCGAAGCCAACCCGAAGGGATGCTCCCGGCTGGGAGGCTTCGGTTCAGCGCTCCAACCGTAACGGGGGATCCGATATGGCTGATGCGGCCACTTCGGTGGGGCCAGTACGGGAGCCAAGATGGCCACCACACCGAAAAAGATGATAAGGACCATGCCCGTGAGCCCAAGGGGATTCCGCAAGAGCTTCTTCAGGATCGTCATTCAAGCCTCACCCGCGGATCGATGACCGCATAAAGGATGTCCACGATCAAGTTTGCTATCACGATGAGGAAGCTGTTGAAGAGGAGATAACCCAAAAGCGAGGGGATATCGAACTGCCGAGCCGCCTCGGCCGCCCACCTCCCCAGGCCAGGAAGGTCGAAGATGGTCTCGGTGATCACAAGGCCGTTGAAGAGGAAGGCGATGGTGAGCCCAGCGATGGTGGCTACAGGCAGGAGCGCGTTCCGACGGGCATGCCTCTTTATCACCACCTTCTCGGGGAGGCCCTTGGCCCGGGCGGTCATGATGTACTCCTGGCGCAACGTCTCGAGCATCGAGGAGCGGGTCACTCTCATGATCAATGCCCAGCTCACGTAGGAGAGAACCAAAACCGGGAGGATCAGGTGACGGGCGGCATCGGTGAATACCCACCAGTTCCAGTTGAGGATTGCATCCAGGGTGATGATACCGGTGTACATTTTGAACTCGCCCGAAAGCGAAACATAGAGGCTGACATCGGTGGAGAGCCGGCCTGGGGGAAGCCATTTGAAGATCCCATAGAAGATGAAAAGCGCCAGGAGCCCAGCCACGTACGTGGGCAACGACCAACCCACCACGGCGAAGACCCGGCTAGCGTGGTCGATGGGCTTGTTCTGCTTCACCGCCGAGAGCTGCCCCAACCAGATCCCACCGAGGACGATGGGGATAGCGGACCAAAGGGCGAGCTCCACCGTCTGGGGGAGGAACCTCTTGAAGGCATCTATTACCGGCCGGTTGGCCACCTCCGACCAACCCAGGTTCCCATGGAGGACCTCGCTGACCCAACGGAAGAACTGGACCCAAGGAGGGTCGTTGAGGCCATACTGTTCGATGAGTTCGTTTATATCACGGTTCTTGAGCTCGGTGATATCCCGGACGTAAAGGCCGGCCTTCTCGTAGGGGTCGAGGAGACTGTAGAGGCCGAAGATGAGGATGAAGAGCCCCGTGATGACCAGGGGCAAAATCAAAAGGCGCCGGATGATATAAGCTACCATCCCCTCCCCTCCGAATTACAAAAGGGCAGGGGCCTTTCGGCCCCTGCCCTAGTTTACCGACAACGTTATGCGAGTTCAAAGGCTCATTCGTAGGCCTTGTACATGGGATAGAAGTAGGGGCCCGGGAAGATGGGGTTGAAGGGGAAGCCCTGGAGCCAGTCGCGGACCACCCGCACCCCGTAGGCCTGCGGCAACCAGATGTCGATGGCGAACTCATGGGCACGCTTGGAGATCTCGTAGTAGATCTTGGCACGCTCCGCCTGATCGGTGGTAGCCATACCGGCGGCGACGAGCTCGTCGAAGTAAGGCTTGAAGATGTTCTCCACCATGTACTCGCCCTGCCAGCCAGAGAATGTGCCATAAGAAGCCACAAACGGAACGGCGAAGTTATGCGGATCAGGGAAGTCCGCCAGCCAACCAACGATAAATAGCGGCAGCTTGCTGGTAACGAGCAAACTGAGATAAGTGTTCCAAGGCACGGCACGAACCTCGACCTGGAACTTGGGGTTCATGGACTCGATGTTGGCTTCCAGGATCTCGGCAGCTATCCGGCGCGGCTCGTTGCCTTCGTTGTAGAGGATGGTGAGGTTGAAGCCCTTTTCCCAGATCTCGCCGTTCCGGGCCTTCTTCATGAGCTCGGTGGCCTTCTCGAGGTCGTACTCCCAGAGGAGCTCCTCCTCGGGCTGGTAGTAGGCCCAGTCGAAGGCCTTAGGTATGGGCCCATGGGTTTTATAACCCTCGCCGAGGAGCACCTCTTCGATATAGGCGTCATAGTCGAAGGCCATGCAGAAAGCCTTACGGACGTTGATGTCGGCGAAGAAGTCCGGCGGGATGCCAAGCCCATCCCATGGCCCCTCACCGATGAACTCGTTCCCCTCCACTTTTACCGGGGCCACAAAGAAAGCCACCGGGTTCATGGAGAGGGTGGGCAGCATGTGGTGCACAACTACGCCGGGGAGCCCCTCCACCTGGGGCAGGTTCTGACGGGGCACCGTAACGATATCGGCATCACCGGCCTGGAACATGAGGAGTCGATCGGACCACTCCTCGGTCTTCTTGATGATGGCGTACTTGATCTTGGCCGGGCCGCCCCAGTACTTCTCGAAGCGCTCGAACACGACCTCGACGCCGATGTCCCACTTGGCGAGCTTGAAGGGGCCGGTACCATTCATGATATCGAAGAGTTCGGATTCCTTCGCTACTTCGCCGCCTCCGGGGTTCCACCACTTCGCCCAGGTATCGGGCTTCCCGTCCCAGCAGCCCGCGTAGTCGATACACCACTCCTTGTCTAGGATGGAGCTCCAGGAACCGGAGTGGGCGAGGATGGTGATGAAGGGCGGATAGGCCTTGGGGAGCTTGAAGACCACCACATCGTCTCCAACGGCCTCAACGGTGGGATCGATGTACTTCTCGTAGATGAGCTTCTGCTCATCGGGTGTCAGCTGATGGAGATTCTTTACTTCCTTGCCCAAAGCGGCCTTGGCCAAAGCACGAAGAGTGGGGTAACCAGTGAGGGGCTCAAGGAGCATCCAAATGGGGCCGCCGTCGCGGTCCTGGAGCATGCCGCGCTCGAAGGAGTACTCCACGTCCTCGGCGGTGAGCTCACCGTAGCCGGGAACGATGTTCTTCTCCTCCTCGGGGCTCAGGGAGTCGTAATCGACCCACTCGATGGTCCCGTCTTCTTTCTTTACGCCCACATAGTGGAAGCGGACGCCCTTGCGGATCTTGAAGACATAGACGGTGCCATCGGAGGAGACCCACCACTCGGTGGCGAGCATCGGCTGGAGCTTTGACGGGTCAAGGGAGTAAGAGAGATCCCTTTCGTCCGCGTCGACAATGCCGTAGGGCCAACGCACCAGGGCCTCGTACACGTTGAAGATGATCTCACCGCTAGCCGTGTCATATGAGAAGTGGGGATCGCAGGTCTCGGCGGGGCCATGGGTTACCCAGATGACGGTGTCCGGGTTCTTGATCTCCTGAGCCCAGGCCACCACGCCGAACAACGCAACTGCCGCGAAAATCCATCCTACCTTACGCCACATAACTCCTGCATCACCCTCCTTGAAAGGGATTTTGGAAAGGAGGCAAGCCTGCTCGTCCGGGTATCACCCCCCTCTTCGTTGAGACCTACTTCCTCTCCACTTATTAAAGGGCTTTCCCACCCCCAAAGTCAACCCCTATTGCACACCCGAAGCCCTCAGGGGTAAGATAAAGCGGGCCCGTAGCTCAGGGGTAGAGCAGCCGGCTCATAACCGGTAGGTCGCAGGTTCGATCCCTGCCGGGCCCATTAATTCATGCCCTTCGAAAAGGAACCGCGGAAACTCTTCGTTTATGTGGACGGCGCCTCCCGCGGGAACCCCGGCGAGGCCTCCATCGGCGTCCTCATCCTCGATGAGGAGGGAAACACCGTCGAGGAGGTCTCGGAGCTCATCGGCCAGGCCACCAACAACGTGGCCGAATATAAGGCCCTCCTGGAGGGGGTCCGGAGGGCGTTGGAACACCGCCCCGAAGAGGCGATTTTCCTTACCGATAACGAACTCGTGGCCAACCAGATAAACGGGATCTACAGGGTCAAGGAACCCCATCTCCAGCACCTGAACGAGCAGGTACTGGAGCTCCTCTCCCGCCTCCCCCGCTGGCGCGTGAACTACGTGGAACGCGAGGCAAATTACCGGGCACACCGCCTGGCCATGAAGGCCTTCCGGGAGAAGAGCCGGAGGGAGCGCGAGAAGGCCCGCCTGATAAACGAGGTGGAAACCGCCCTCCGCGAGCTCCCCTTGGAGGACGTGAGGAAGGTCCTCGCCTACGTCAACGACTTGGTCCAAAAATAGACGATGAGGATCGTTCTCCAGCGGGTGAAGAACGCCTACGTCGCCGTCGAGGGGAAGGAGGTGGCCCGCATCGGCAAGGGCCTTTTGCTTTTGGTGGGGATAGGCCGGGGCGACGGCGAAGAGGAGCTCTCCTTCTGGGCGCGTAAGATCCCGGATCTCAGGGTCTTTCCCGATGACGAGGGCAAATTCAACCTCTCCCTGAGGGATGTGGGCGGGGAGATACTCTGCGTATCCCAGTTCACACTGTACGGGGACTGCCGCAAAGGGAGGAGGCCGAGCTTCACCGAAGCGGCCCCGGGGCAGGAGGCGGAAAGGCTCTTTTCCCGATTCGTGGAGCTCCTCTCCGCGCAAGGGGTGCCCGTGAAATCCGGGATCTTTGGGGCTAGAATGGAGGTAGGCCTGGTGAACGATGGGCCCGTTACCCTGATCCTCGAACGCTAAAAGGAGGGAAGGACATGGCAGCGGTACCCAAATGTCGGCGGTCGCACCGCGAGGTGAGGTTACGGCGCACCCACAGGCGCGCCCACATGGTCCCCGCCGTGGAAGGCCAC
>JALVLL010000231.1 GCA_027027485.1 Candidatus Bipolaricaulota bacterium
GAAGGGGGCCTGGGGAGGTTCTCGGGGAACCTGGTACCCCAGCTTCTGGGTTACTGCAATCGGGGAGAGAAGTTCGGGGCCTGAGCGGATTTTTGTGTGGATATAATCTCGCTAAGGAGAAGTCCCCCAAAAGGAGGTGATCGCGGATGCGCAAACTGGTCCATCTTCTGGCGCCTTTCACGGGCGTGGTCGCCCTGGCCCAGGAAGCCGCCGAGAAGGCTCAGAAGAAGGGCGTTCCGGCCTGGGTCTGGATCATCGTGGTCGTGGTCGTCCTCGTCGTGGTTTACCTTCTCTACAAGCGGCTGACCGGGAAGAAAGAGCAAAAGAGCTGAAGGACGCGGGCGAGGAAAAGCCCGGGGGTCCCGTCCCCCGGGCTTTTCTCTTCCTTAGGGGATCCACCTCGATGGAGCCACGGGGCCCGGTTGAAAGGATGCCCCGGGGTACATGGGAACCGGGATGCGGAAGATCCGGGATATCGAAACGATCGCGGGGAAACTCGTTCCGCTCCTTCGGAGCCGAAAGGAGGTTATCGCGGCGTACCTCTTCGGATCCACCGTGACAGGGGAAACCCATGCCGGGAGCGATATCGATATCGCCCTCCTGGTGGACAAAGGGATGTACAGGGAGTTAGACCGCGCCGCTCCGTACGGCTATAAGGCCCGGATGATCTCCGATCTGGCCCACGTCCTCGGTACGGATAAAGTGGATCTCGTTATCCTGAACGAGGCGCCTCCCCTCTTGGCCAACGAGGTGATCAGCAAAGGGAAGCTCCTTTTCTGCCGGAACGATCGGGCCCGGCTGAGGTTCGAGGCATGGGCGAAGCTCCGCTACGCGGACACCGCGCCCCTTCGGGAGATCAAGCGTTCATACCTATACAAGAGGATCTCGGAGGGCAGGTTCAGCGAGGTAAAAAGCTCCTTATAAACCGTGAGGTTATCGAAAAGCATTTAGAGGATCTGGCGGTAAAGGTCTCCCATCTAAAAGATCTCCGCGGGGTTTCCCTCGAAGAGCTTCAGACGGATTGGCAGAAACTGTACGCTGCGGAAAGGGCATTGCAGACGGCTATCCAAGATGTGATCGATATCGGTGCCCACATCCTCGCAGCGTTGGGGGGCAACGGATGGGGAAGCGTCAGGGATATACCGCGCCGCCTGGCCCACCACGGGGTCATCGCCCAAGAAGAGGTGGGGAACCTGGAGGCCATGATCGGGATGCGCAAAGTGTTGGTACGCGGATATATCGAGGTCGATCCCCGAAAAATCCACGAGATCATCCAGACACGCCTCGGGGACTTCGAGCGCTTCGCCCAGGCCGTGGCGAGGTTCCTGCAGCAGGTTGAGGATTAGATCGTTTGCCTTCACATACCCATCAGATCAGGGTCCAGACGGTGCCCTGGGGGGTGTCCTTGAGCTGTATCCCCAGTTTGGAAAGTTCCTCTCGGATCCTGTCCGCGAGCTTGAAGTTCTTGTCCCGCCGGAGCTCCGCCCGGAGCTCCACCAAAAGGCCGATGAGCTCCTCGGCGCGTTCGGATACACCAGGGGCCTTCTCTTCCTGGAAAAGCCCCAGGGGAGCGGAGAGCTCCCGGATCTTGTGCGCGATCGGCCCCAAAGCACGGCGGTCTCCCCCTGCGGCGACGAAGCGCTTCCCGAGGTTGGCCATCCCCTGCAGGGCCGCCAGCGCGCCCGGGGTGTTGAAATCATCCCCCAGCTCGGCGTGGAACTTCTCCTCGAGCCCGCTTAGCTCCCGGGAGAGGTCCTCAGGAAGCTCCGCTCCACCCCCCGCGAGCTCTGCCTCAGCGAGGAACTCGTAAACCCCTTCCACCGCCTTCCGCGCCTCCTCCAGGGCCTCGTGGGAGAAGTCCAGGGGCTTTCTCCAGTGGCGGGAGAGGTAGAAATAGCGCACCGCCTCCGTCCCGAACATCCGCACCACGTCCCGGGCGTAGGCGAAGTTGCCCAGGGACTTCGCCATCTTCTGGCCGCGTACGGTGAGCATCCCGTTGTGGAGCCAGATCCTGGCGAAGGGCTTCCCACTTGCGGCCTCGGCCTGGGCGATCTCGTTCTCGTGGTGGGGGAAGATGAGGTCGTTCCCCCCCGCGTGGATGTCGAAGGTCTCCCCCAGAAGCTCCCGGGACATCACCACGCATTCCGTGTGCCACCCCGGGCGACCCAGTCCCCACGGCGAGGGCCACTTGGGCTCGCCGGGTTTGGCCGCCTTCCAGAGGGCGAAATCCAGGGGATCTTTTTTCTTCTCCCCCGGCTCCACCCGGGCCCCTGCCCGGAGGTCGTCGATCGATTTCCCCGAGAGCTTCCCGTATTCGGGGAAGCTCCGCACCGAGAAGTACACGTCGCCATCGGCGACGTAGGCGTGGCCCTTGGCGACGAGCTCCTCGATGAGCTCGATCATCTTGTCGACGTAGGCCCTGGCCCGGGGCTGGTAGGTAGGGAGCTTCACGCCCAACGAGGCCAGGTCCTCCAGGTACTCCCGGGTGAAGCGCTCGGCCACCTCCTCCGGGGAGGAACCCTCCTCCTTCGCGCGGTTTATGATCTTGTCGTCGATATCGGTGATGTTCTGGACGTAGACCACTTCATACCCGCGGGACTCAAGATACCGCCTGAGCGCGTCGAAGACGATGAAGGGACGGGCGTTCCCGATGTGGATGTAGTCGTAGACGGTGGGGCCGCAGACGTACATCCCCACCACCCTCTTTTCCTCCGGGGGCGGAAGCTCCACCGGACCCCGCTCGAGAGTGCTCCAGAGACGCAAAATGCACCTCCTGGGTGAACCTTTCCTCTTCCGGTATATTCGCCCTTGCCATGGAGGAGCGCAAAGGAGGGGTCGCAACCCTCGATCCCAGGGAGCTCGCCAAGCGCCATCCCGCCGAGGTGGCCGAGGTTCTGCAGGAGCTCCCCGAGAAGGAAGCGGTGAAGCTCCTGCGGGAGCTATACAAGCTTCGTGCCGCGGCGGATTCCCTCGAGGAGATGGACCCGGACGAGGCCGCCGAGCTCCTGGAGGAGCTTCCCGAGCGGGAGGCCACGGCGATCCTCTCCCGGATGGAGCCCGACGATGCCGCGGACGTCCTGGAGGAGCTCCCCCGGGCCGAGGTGGACGAGATCCTGGATCGGCTCCGGGAGATCAATCCCCGAAAGGCCGAGATCCTGAAGAGGTTGCTCGAGTACCCGCCGGATACCGCCGGGGGGCTCATGTCGCCGGAATTCGTGGCCCTCCCCGCCGATATCACCTGCCAGGAGGCCATCGAACGCCTGCGGCGCATCGCACAAGAGGCCGAGAACATCTATTACACCTACGTGGTGGACCAGGAGGGCAGGCTCCTGGGGGTGATAGCCCTCCGGGACCTGGTCCTTTCCCCCCCGGACACCAAGCTCCGGGAGATCATGCTGACCGACGTGGTCACCCTCCGCCCGGAGATGTCGGCGGAGGAGGTCGCCCGCGAGTTCGACAAGTACGGCTACCTCGCCCTCCCGGTGGTGGACAAGGACGGGGTCCTTTTGGGGATCGTCACCGTGGACGACATCCTGGACGTCATCACCGAGGAGGCCACCGAGGACATGTACAAGATGGCCAACGTCCCCCGGGAGGAGCGGGTGGACACCCCCTGGTACGAATCGCTTAAGATGCGCCTCCCCTGGCTCTATTTCAACCTGTTCACGGCCTTCATCGCCGCCTCGGTCCCGGCGGCCTTCGAGAGCTTGATCTCGAGGATCGCGGTTCTGGCCGTCTTCATGCCCATCATCGCCGGCCAGGGCGGGAACACGGGGATGCAGACGGTGACCATCGTCACCCGCGGGATCGCCCTGGGGGAAGTGCCCAAAGGGAGGGGGCTTTGGATCCTCATCAAGGAGTTCTTCCTGGGGCTCCTCAACGGACTCGCCATCGGTGTCACCACGGGCGCGGTGGCCTATGCCTGGAAGAGGAACCCGTACCTAGGGCTCGTGGTCTTTTTGGCCATGATGGGGAACATGGTCATCGGGAGCGTCACCGGAGCCCTGATCCCCTTGACCTTGCGGGCCCTGAGGCTCGATCCGGCCCTGGCCTCCTCCATCTTCCTCACCACCTTCACCGACACGCTCGGGTTTTTCCTCCTCCTCGGGCTTGGTTACGTCTTCAGGGGGTATCTGTGAGCGCGGCCGCGGCCCCCTTGGTCCTCTTCCTCTTCCTGATCGCGGCTGCCCTTCCGCCGGTGGAACTCTGGCTCAGACTCCTCGCCGGGGCGGAACTCGTCTTCCTGTGGGGGTATTGGCTCCGGCGGGAGCGGGTGGGCTACCGGGAGGAGGTGGCCCGCAAGAATCTCCTCGGCCTCATCCCCGGCCACGCGGTGCTTTTCCTGGGGCTCGGGATGGTGGGGGATTCCCTGGGGGCGAGGATCTGGCTCTCGGTTCCCTTCCTCAGCGTCCTCCTCGATGTGGCGGCCCATCGCGGCGGGAGGTCGATGGCCGCGGCCCTCTACGCTATACTGTGGTTCGTCATCTTCGCCCTGATTCACCGCCTGGTGACAGTGGGCAAGGGGTTAAGCGGCGGTGGATTGGCGGGGTTTAGCGTGGGAATGGGCCTTGTGGCCCTGTTCGTAGTGGGGCTCGGGGTCCTCAGGATAGTCAAGGGAAAGAGGTGATGGTATGCCGCAGGATCAGGGCGCGCAGTCGCTGATTTCGCTGATAATCCTCATCGTCGTCTTCGGGGCGATCTTCTACTTCCTCATCATCCGGCCCCAGAGGAAGCGCGAGCGGGAGCACCAGAAGCTCCTCCAGAGCCTGAAGCGCGGCGACCGGGTGATCACCGCGGGCGGGATCTACGGCACCATCGACAAGATCGACGGTGATACCGTGATCCTCTCGCTGGAGGAGGGGGCCAAGGTCCGGGTCTCCAAATCCAGCATCGTCGAGAAGGTGAAGAAGTAAGGAGGGGGGATGAAGAGAGCCAACCTGATCCGCTTCCTGGTCAGCCTGGCCCTTGTCTTCGCTGCCCTGGGGCTCCTCTTCCCGTTCTGGCCCCTTGATAAGGTGATAAATCTCGGCCTGGACCTGAAGGGCGGCACCAGGATCGTCCTCCAGGCGGAGGGCGTGGAGGGGAAAAGCCCCGAGGAGATCAACGACATAACCTCCCGGATCATCGCCGTCCTGGAGAACCGCGTGGACCAGTATGGGCTCGCCAACGTGACCCTGCGCCCCTTGGGCGGGGGGCGCATCGAGGTGGTGATCCCCGGCCTCAAGGATCCCGAGAAGGCCCGCCGCCTCATCGGTACCACGGCGGTGTTGGAGTTCCGGAAGGTGATCAAGGAGGCCCCGGACCGCGAGGACCTCATCGCCGAGCGCCGCGGCCTCCAGGAGATCCTCCCCTCCTACGAGCGCGATGAGGCCGGGAACCCGGTCACCTGGTATCTCGTGAGCGAGCCGCTCCTCACCGGTGATATCCTCACCGATGCCGATGTCCGCCCGAACCCCGACCCACGTATGGCCGGATACTACGAGGTGGTGATCAGTTTCAACCGCGAGGGGGCCAAGCGTTTCGCCGAGGTGGTATCGCGCCTCAAGGCCCGCGGGGAGGTCCCCGGGGAGGAAGGGGATAGGCTCGCCATCGTCCTCGACGGGGTCGTCTACTCCGCCCCTTACATCAACCTGGATCTCAAACGGACAGCCCAGAGGCTGAAGCGGATCGACAGCGCCCGGATCACCGGGGCCTTCAACTTCGAGGAAGCGAAGCTTTTGGCGGTGGTGCTCCGTTCGGGCGCCCTGCCGGTGAATGTCACCGTGGTATCGGAATACACCGTGGGACCGAGCTTGGGGGCGGACTCCATCCGCCGCGGCACCATGGCCCTCCTCATAAGCTTCATCCTGGTCCTCATCTACATGGTGATCTACTACCGGGCCCTGGGGCTCGTGGCGGACGTGGCCCTGATCGTGAACATGATCCTCATCTTCGGGGCACTGCGTGCCTTCGGGGCCACCCTCACCATGCCGGGGATCGCCGGTATCGTCCTCACCATCGGTATGTCGGTGGACGCCAACGTCATCATCTTCGAGCGGATCAAGGAGGAGCGCCGCACCGGCAAGGCCCCCAAGGCCTGCGTCACCGCGGGGTTCGCCAAGTCCCTATCGGCGCTCCTGGATGCACAGATCACCACCATCATCGTGGCGGTGATCCTGTTTATGCTCGGGACCGGCCCGGTGCAGGGTTTCGGGATCACCTTGGCTTTGGGTGTAGCGGGGTCGCTCTTCTCGGCCTTGGTGGTCTCGCGGGCACTCCTCGAGGGAACGGTCCTTCAGAACTTCATCCCGGTTAAGCCCCAGGAAGCGCCCGCAGGGTGAAGAGGTAGAGGGCCGCCTCGGGGGTCAACTCGCCCTGTTTTATGGAGAGGTCGAGCTCCTGGAGGATGCGGAGCCACTCCAGGAGCTCTTTTTTCGTGAAATTACGCGCCTGTTGAGCCCTGCGTCGCCAGAGCCATTCCGGCCCCTCGGGCAAGGGCTCCCCTTCCTCCGCGGCCTTGGCCAGGATAAGCTGCCGCACGTGGGCCGTGAGGAGGTGGAAGATCCGCATGGGGTCCCAGCCCCGGGAGAGGAGCCCCGAGAGCTCCGCCAGGGCCCGGCGGAGGTCCCTCCACCCCACCCCTTCCAGGAAGCCGAAGGGGGCGGGCTCGGAGAAGTAAAAGAGCTCCGGGATCCGCTCGCGCGGGAGCTTCCCCCCTTTCCAGATCGAGAGCTTCTCCACCTCCTTGGCGAGCCTCATGGCATCCCCGCCACATGCCTCCACGAGCATGTCCACCACGAACCCGTGCACCCTGAGTCCGGCCTCCCGCATGAGCTCGGCCGCCAGCTCCCGCAGCTCCGCTTTCGTGGGTTTTGGGAAGTGGACGAACTCGTCCGCGGCGGTGGCAAGGGGACCTTTGATCTCATCGCCCAAAAAGAACACGGCGATCCCCTCCGGGGGGCCGCCCCTGAGCGCCGCGATGAGACGCTGGTTCCCGGCCAGGGGGTCGGCCCGCCTGACCACCACCGCCCGGGGCTTCCCGGCCCCGAAAAGGAGCGGGGTCCCCAACGCCTCGAGGACATCGGCGGCGCTCGCCTCGTCCCCCCAGAGGACCACCGCCTCCACATCCCCAAGCTCCCGGAGCCGCCGCTTCAGGGCCCTCTCGGCGAGGAACCTGTCCCCGGAGTAGACCCCGAAATGCACCTTCTTCTCCCCGACCGCCATCTTCCCCCGGGGATCTTATCCGGTCGTCCCCGGTTGGGCCTGTGGTTCCTGACCGCTATATTTGGGCGTCATGGCGAACCGGATCTGCGAGATGTTGGAGATCAAGTACCCCATCTTCTCCGGGGGGATGGCCCACGTGGCCCGGGCGCCTCTCGTAGCCGCCGTATCCGAAGCCGGGGGCCTGGGGATCATCGGCTCGGGGGGAATGCCCCCTGAGACCCTGGAGAAGGAGATAGCCGAGGTACGGAAGCTCACCAAAAAGCCCTTCGGGGTGAACCTCATGCTCATGGACCCCAACGTCCCCGAGCAAGTGGAGGTGGTGGTGCGGGCCCGGGTGGCCTTGGTGACCACCGGGGCCGGAAGCCCCGCCAAATACATGGATGCCCTAAAGTCCGCGGGGATAAAGGTCTTCCCCGTGATCCCGGCGGTGTCTTTGGCGGTGCGGGTGGAAAAGTACGGAGCGGACGGAGTGATCGCTGAGGGGATGGAGTCCGGGGGGCACATCGGCACCATAACTACCATGGCCCTGGTTCCCCAGGTGGTGGACGCGGTATCGATCCCGGTGGTGGCCGCCGGGGGGATCGCCGACGGCCGCGGCATGGCCGCCGCCTTCGCCCTGGGGGCGGAAGGGGTCCAGGTG
>JALVLL010000232.1 GCA_027027485.1 Candidatus Bipolaricaulota bacterium
GTTTTCCTCTTCGCCCTCTGGCTCCCCGTGGCCCACGGCCTATTCAAGGCCCTGCTCTTCCTCGCCGCGGGGGAGGCCGAGAGGGAAGGGGGAAGCCATTTGATCCCGGAGCTTAGGGGAAAGCTTTCGTGGGAGACGCGGGCCCTCCTCGCCCTGGGGGGCCTGGCCATAGCCGGGGTTCCGCTCCTGGCGGGCTACGCTGCCAAGGGGCTCATCGCCGCGGAAGCCCCTCCCTGGGGGAAGTGGACGCTCGTCGCCCTCTCCCTGGGCACCGCGGCCTCGTTTTACAAGGTGGTCCCGTTGGTCGGAAGAGGCGAAGGCCGATTTGGACTCGAACACCCCGGACGCTGGCTCGTCGGCGCCGCGGTGGTGGGGGCCGGGATCTGGGGGATGGCTTCCTTTAGGGGACTTCTCTCTTTCCGCGAGCTCCTCCCGGGATTCCTCGTTCCCGCGGCGGGTGCGGTACTGGGGCTTCCCTTATCAAAGCTCCCGGTGCGGCTTCCCCGGTGGCGGCTGGACGCGGCCCTCCTCGCCTTGGTCCTCGCTGCGCTGGGGACCGTCCTCCGGTTCCTCTTTCGCTGAGGGGAGGGCCGCGCCGGGTTCCCCGGGAAGAAATAGAAAGGGGCGGGTGCCGTTCCCGCCCCTCTTGTACTCCTCCTCCGTCCTCAATTCACTCCCTGAAGAAGGTGAGCACCCACTCGCACAGTATCCGGGCCACCACGGGGCCGATGAGCAGGGTGAAGATCCCGGAGGTAATCGTCGAAGCGCTCCTTATGCGCGCGCCCCAGATGATGGTGGTGATGCCCTGGACTACCGCCACGAAGACGAAGACCCAAAACATCACCGGCATGATCTTGGGGGTTATGAAAAGCTTGAACTTGAGGAAATCGCTGAATTTCTTCATACTCCTCACCTCCTTTCAAGCGGACCCTGCCGATCCTCGAGGGCTCCCATCCCCAAGCATCTCCTTCAGCCTCTCCCACTCCCCTTTGGGGATGCGGTACTCGTGGTCCCGCGTGGGGAATTTTCCTCCCTTCACCTCCGAGATGTAATCCTTGAAGGCCTGGAGCATCACCGCGGCCACATCCGCATACTTTTTCACGAACTTGGGGGTGAAGGCCTCGAAGAGGTTGAGGATGTCGTGGACGATGAGGAGCTGACCGTGGCAAGCGGCGCCGGAGCCGATGGAGAGGATGGGGACCTTCGCCCGCTCCACGATGATCTCCGCCACCCGGGCCGGGATGGCCTCGAGGAGGATGGCGAACGCCCCGGCCTCCTCCAGGACCTTGGCGTCTTCGATGAGCTGTTTGGCGGTCTCGGCCGACCTCCCCTGGGCCTTGAGGCCGCCGATAAGGCTCGCGGCCTGGGGGGTGAGGCCGATGTGCCCCATCACCGGGATCCCGGCCTTGACGATGGCCTCCACCCGCTCCGCCATCCTGGCCCCGCCCTCGAGCTTCACCGCGTCCGCATCGCCCTCGGCGATGAACCGGCCCGCGTTCTTTATGGCGACCTCGTTGGACGGCTGGTACGACATATAGGGCATATCTCCCACCACGAAGGCCCGCTCCACCGCCCGGGATACCGCGGCGGTGATCTCGATCATGAAGTCCATCTTGGCGGGAAGGGTGGTCTTGTGCCCGAGGAGGCACATCGCCCCGGAGTCCCCCACCAGGATCATGTCGATCCCGGCCCTGTCCTCGAGACGGGCGGTGGGGTAATCGTAGGCGGTGAGGAAGGCGATCTTCTCGCCCCGCTCCACCATGGCGTAGAGGTCCGGGATGGTGAGTTTCTTCCTTTCCGACATCACCTCTCCTTTCCTTTGGGCATCATAAGGCAGTGAGCTTCCGGAGGACAAGGGGGAAGGGGCCGGATGGGTTCAAGAGGATTTCTCCCTTTCCTTCTTCTCCTCGCGTTCCAGGTACTGGAGGATCGCCTCCACCACCAGGTAGTTGATGGAGCGGTCCTTCTTCTCCGCCAGGCGCCTCAAGCGCTCGATGACGTTCTGTTGGGCCTTCTTTTGTGGTATGTAAATGGAGATCTTATCGGTAGAGCCTTGTCCCCGCTTGGTCATGGTTTATCACCTCTTGTATTCGATTTTGTGCCAATTTCGCCCATATATGATACGAGCGAATCTTTTGGGAGTCAATTGATTAAAACGTGTAAAATGGGATTTGGAAAGGAGGTCGCGTGGAGAAACTCCTTGAGCTCATAAAGGGGAGGCGTTCGATAAGGCGCTTCAAACCCGATCCCATACCCGAGGAGGACCTGCGGGAGATACTGGAGGCGGCCATCTGGGCCCCGAGCTCGGGGAACACCCAGGACTGGAAGTTCATCGTGGTGCGGAATCCCGGGCTCAAAACGAAGCTCGCGGAGGCGGCCGGGTGGCAGAGCTTCATCATGGAGGCCCCGGTGGTGATCGTGGTCTGCGCGGACCTCGAGCGGGCGAGGGAGGCGTACGGGGAGCGGGGCGTGGAGCTCTATTCCATCCAGGATACCGCCGCCGCCATCCAGAACATGCTCCTCATGGCACACGCCAAGGGGATCGGCTCCTGTTGGGTGGGGGCGTTTTCGGAGGTCATGGTGCGGGAGGCCCTCGGGTTGGGGCAGATGATGCGCCCGGTGGCCCTGATCCCCATGGGATACCCGGACCAGGTGCCTCCGCCCCGGCCCCGC
>JALVLL010000233.1 GCA_027027485.1 Candidatus Bipolaricaulota bacterium
CGAATTTAACGTGGGGGCGACGTTCGATCGAAACCGTCCATTTCGTCCATTCGAGGGCACTCTATATACTCCCCTCGGGATGCTCCTCGCGATCGACATCGGGAACCTGCAGATCGGCCTCGGGGTACACGATGGGGAGGGGTGGCGGGGGAGGTTCAGGATACGGACCGTCTCCGAGAAGACCGCCGACGAGTACGCGGTGCTTTTGGAGGTCCTCCTGAAGCGGGTGGGTATCGGGCCCGATGGGATCACCGGGGCCATCCTGGCAAGCGTGGTCCCCCCGCTGACCGAGACCTTCCGCCGGCTCTGTGAGGGGATCTTCGGGTGGGACTGTCTCGTGTTGGGCCCTGGGGTGCGGACGGGGATCGACATCCGGGTGGACCACCCTTCGGAGGTGGGGCCGGACCTCGTGGCGGATGCCGTGGCCGCATACGAGCGCTTCCGGGGGGCCTGCATCGCGGTAGATTTCGGCACCGCTATCACCTTCACCTGTGTGGACGAGCGTGGGGCCTTGGTGGGGGTATCCATCGCTCCGGGGCTGGAGGTGGCCGCGGAGGCGTTGGCGCAGCGGGCGGCCAAGCTCCCCAAGGTCCCCCTGGTGCCCCCAAGAAGGGCCTTGGGCAAGAACACCCAGGAAGCGCTCCAATCGGGGATCGTCCTCGGCGGTGTGGGGATGGTAGAGGGCCTCATCCGGGCCTTGAGCTCTGAACTCGGGGGGAATGCCCGGGTCATCGCCACTGGCCCCTACGCCGAGCCCATCGTGGGACTGACGGAGCTCATCCACGAACACGATCCCTGGCTCACCTTGGAGGGCCTGAGGATCATCGCCGGAAGGAACCGCTTCCCCTGAGCGACCTCAGACAAGACGCAGACGCGGATCCAGGGCATCCCGGAGCCCATCCCCCACGAGGTTGAATCCCAGGACCGCCAGGAAGATGGCGAGCCCCGGGAAGGTGGCCACATAGGGGGCGCTGAAGATGTAATTCCTCCCCTCCCCCAGCATCGCGCCCCACTCCGGGGTGGGCGGCTGAACCCCGAGCCCCAGGAACCCCAGCCCTGAGGCCATGAGCACCGCCACCCCCAGGCTCAGGGTCGCCTGCACCACCACCGGCGCGGTGACGTTGGGAAGGATGTGGCGGAAGAGGATACGTCCGTCCCCGGTCCCCACCGCCCGGGCGGCCTCGATGTACGTCTGCTCGCGGATGACAAGTACCGCGCCCCGGGTGAGGCGGATAAAGGAGGGGATGGTGCTCACCCCCACCGCCAGGATCACGTTGGTAAGGCCGACGCCGAGCAGCGCCACCAGGGAAAGGGCGAGGAGGAAACTCGGGAAGGAGAGCATGATGTCCACCAACCGTTGCACCACGAGGTCCGCCCATCCGCCGTAATACCCCGAGACGATCCCCAGTGGCACCCCCAGAGCAAGTCCCAACCCCACCGCCAAAAAGCCGATGAACAGGGAAAGACGGGCCCCATAGATGATGCGCGAAAGGATATCCCTGCCCAGGTGGTCCGTTCCCAGGGGATGGGTCGGGCAGGGGGGAAGGAGGACATGGGCCAGGTCCTGTTTCACCGGGTTGTAAGGAGCGATGATGGGGGCGAGGACGCCCGCAAGGGCCAGGGCGGCGATGATGAATACCCCAACCAGCGCTGCCCGTTGCCGCCACAGGCGCCGGAGGACCGAGGGCCTCCGGTACTCAGACGTAATGGATCCGCGGGTCCACCAGCGCATAGGCCAGGTCCACCACGAGATTCACCGCCGCCACCAAGAACGCGAACACAAGCACGATCCCCTGTACCATGGGGTAGTCGCGGGAGAAGATGGATTCCACCAGCAGAAGCCCCATTCCCGGCCAGCCGAACACCGATTCCGTGAGCACCGCCCCGCCGAGGAGGTTCCCGAACTGCAACCCCACCACGGTGATCACCGGGATGAGGGCGTTCCGGATGCCATGGATTCGGATCACTCTGTGCTCCGGCAATCCCTTGGCGCGGGCGGTGAGGATGTAGTCGCTACGCATGACCTCCAGCATGCTGGAGCGGGTCATCCGCGCCACCAGGGCCACGGAGAACGAGGCCAGGGTAACGGTGGGGAGGATCAGGCTCGTGGGTCCCTCGGCCCCGGCGGCGGGAAGCCACCGCAACTTTATCGAGAAAAGCAGGATCAGCATCGTCCCCAGCCAATAGACCGGCATGGAGATCCCGAAGAGGACAACGGTGGAGATGGTGTAGTCGAGCACGGTGTTGGCGTGGGTGGCGGCCAAGGCCCCGGCCCCGATCCCGAGGACCGCGGCCAGGAGGGAGCTAGAGATCGCCAACAGAACTGTGTTGGGGAGGCGGTGCATGATCTCCAGGGTTACGGGCTCGAAGGTCCGCGCCGAGCGCCCAAGATCGCCGCGCAAAAGGGCACCGAGGAAGCGGACGTACTGTAGGTGAAGGGGCAGGTCGAGCCCGAGCTGCGTCCGGATACGGGCCACCTCCTCCTCGCTTGCCAAAAGCCCCGCGATCACCCGGGCCGGATCCCCGGGAAGTACCCGTACCATCAGGAAAACGATCGTCGAGACCCCGAGCAGGGCTACCAAGGTCGCCCCCAGTCGTCTGACGAGGTATGTCCCTATCCCGGCCATCTCCCTCTTTCGCTCCCGGCCACGGGTCGGCCGGCTTGTAACACCAACGCTATGCGGCCGCGGTCCCGAAGGATATCGATCCCGTCCAGAGGGTCTCCCCGCACCGCTATCACATCCGCGACCTTCCCGGGCTCGAGGGTCCCCACTGTGGGAAGTCCCAGGGCCTCGGCGGCCCTGCCTGTTGCCGCAGTGATCGCCTCCAGGGGCGACATCCCGAGCTCCACCATGAGCGCGAGCTCCAGGGCGTTGTCGCCGTGCCGGCAAAAGGGGATCCCGGCGTCGGTCCCGGCCACGATGGGAACCCCCATCCGCAGGGCCAGGATGAAGCTCTCGCGGTGCGCCTCCCCGACCTCCCGGGCCTTACGGATGACGTGTGGGGGAAGTCCTTCTCCTCCCTCCCGGAGGAGGTTGTGGGATGCGGCCAGGGTGGGCACGAAGAACACGCCGCGTTCCCGCATGAGTTCCGCTGTCTCCTCGTCGAGGAAGACACCGTGCTCTATGGTGTCCACACCGGCCCGGATCGCGGCCGCGATCCCGCCGGTCCCCTGGGCGTGGGCCGCCACCTTCCTTCCCATCCGATGTGCCTCGGTTACGATGGCCTCCATCTCCGCGGCGGTGAATTCCTGGGTCCCGGGTTCCGACTGGGGATCCAGAACCCCTCCGGTGGCACAGAACTTGATGAAATCCGCCCCGGCCTTGATCTCGGTCCGCACCGCCCGTCGGAGCTCATCGGGGCCGTCGGCCACAAGCCCCAGACCCCAGCGGTGGATCACCCCCTCGGGGAGGAAGTCACCGTGTCCCCCGGTGGCGGTGATGATGCGTCCGGGGGCGAGGACCCGGGGGCCGGGGACGACCCCGGCCCTGATCGCATCCCGCAGGGCAAGCACCACCCGGGCCGGGGCCCCCATGTCCCGCACTGTGGTATACCCCGCCGCCAGGAGCTCCTGCGCCCTGGCCGCCGCCCGTAGGGCTAAAAGCTCCGGTGGATCGCGGAAAAGCACGTCCTCGAAATGGATCTCGCCGCCCAAACACAGATGCACGTGAGCGTCGATGAGGCCGGGGAGGATCGTGCAGTCCCGGGCATCCACGGCGAGATATCCCCGGGGGACACGTCGTGCCACCCGTTCGATGCGCCCGTCCCGGATGAGCAGTACCCCTCCCTCTCCGGGCTCAGAGCCGTCCCCGGGGATCACCGTGCGGCCGACGATCGCCGTCTTCATCGCCGCTCTTTTTCGCGAACGCCCCCTGGACGCGGGTCTCAGTCCGCCGGCTCGGCATGGATGGCGTAGAACTTCTCGTTCGGCCTGTAGGTGATGTTGGTAACCTCAGCCGAGTGGACGATGGGGAACCGCTGTACCCAGAGGAAGATCCAGGGGGCATCGTTCCAGATGAGCTTGGATGCCTCGCAATAGAGGGAGGCGCGCTTCTCCGGGTCGACTTCCCGGGCGGCGGCTGCGATGAGCTCGTCTACCTCCGGGTTCTTGTAGAAGGAGGTGGCGAGGCCGTTGCGGGGCCATTGTGAGGAGTCGAATTGGAGCATCTGCTGTGCGGCGTCTAGGTAAGAGGGTGCCCAACCGAGGAGGTGGAGTTGGGTGGTGTTCTCCGCCGGGGGCTTGAGTATCGTGGCCACGAACGATGGCCAGTCCATGGTGCGGACCGCCACCTTCAACCCAACCTCCCGGAGGTAACCGGCGATGGCCTGGGATGCCTGGAAATCCTGGAGGTAGCGGCCGGTGGGGGTGAGGAGCTCCACTTGCGTCCCCGGAGCCACCCCTGCTTCCCGCAATAGGGCCCGGGCCCTGTCGGGATCGTACTCGTAGGTGCCCACAGGGCAGTATCCGAAGAGGCTCGGGGCCATGGGCGCGTCCAACGGATCGGCGGCCCCGAACAGGATGCCCTTGATGATCGCCTCCTTGTCCACCGCGTAGTTCAGGGCCCGCCGCACCCGCACATCGGTGAACGGGGGCCGGAGGTTATTGATGGCGACGAAGATGGTGCGGTCGCTGGGGGCGAGGAGCACCTTGACCCGGGGATTGCGTTTCAGGGCCGGGATGTCGGAGACCGGCGGCAGGATGATCATATCCACCTGGCCCGCGAGGAGCAGGCTCTCCCGGGTAAGGGCCTCGGGAACGATGCGGAAGACCACCTCATCGTAGTACGGTTTCTTGCCCCAATAATCCGCGAACTTCCTCACCACGAGCCGCTGTCCCTTGACGTACTCCACGAACTCATAGGGACCGGTCCCCACGGGATGGACTATCTTCTCGTAGGTGTTCCCATACCGGCCGATGGAGTCGGGGGAGATGATCCCCGCGGTGGTCATGGTGAGGGCCGCGATCAGCGCCGGCGCCGGGTACTTAAGCACCAACCTCACGGTGAGGGGATCAACGACCTCCACCCGCTCGATGGGAGTTAAAGGGGCCCTCATGGGCACCCGAACCTTGGGATCCAGGATCCTATCGAGGTTCCATTTCACCGCCGCGGCATCGCAAGGGGTCCCGTCGTGGAACACAATCCTGGGGCGGAGCTTCAGTATCACCGACAAGCCATCAGGGGAGACCTTCCACGATTCCGCGAGCTGGGGCACCACCTTTCCCTCGACATCGATACTCACCAGGGGTTCCACCACATAGTCCACCATGTTGGACACGGTGGTGGTGGTCATCTGGGCCGGATCCAAGGTATCGGGATCGATTCCCACAGCTATCCGGAACGTGGACGCCCCGGCGGCGGCCGCCACCAGAAGCGCCGCCACGATCACCGAATACGCACGGGCCAAAAATACCCTTGGCATCTCGATCATCACCCCCTATGTAATAAAAAAACGGAGCGTAAGCTCCGTACTCTCACACCGCCCCCACTCCCGGTGGCGGTGCTCTCAGAGTCGCATCGAGAAGCTATCCCGGCCGATCACCTCCTTCCGCTTTCCGGATGCCCGTGTCGCCATACCACTGTTTATCTACGACACTCCGACGGCCCCCGTCAAGGAAGGGGCAAAGGACCGAGGGAGCCTATTTCTGGAGCATGAACTCCTTGGAAGGGGCCAGAACATCGCCGGAAGGAACCGCTATCCACCGGCGCCGCGGTAGCGTCGGAGCCCGGCCCGCCAGAGGGTTCGGCCGAGAAGAAGGAATCCCGCTAATACCCCCAGCTGATGCCCCAAAAGCTCTATTCCGCCGTGCCCCACCAGCACCATCACGGGGAAGTTGGAAAGGAGAACCAACGGGAGCACCGTGGTGAGAAGGACCCTCACCGCGCCCCGGTACACCCCGGCCGGGTACCTGGCGAACTCCGCGAGGTCATAAACGAGCCAGAAGAAGTTATGCATCCTGACGAGCCAGAAGCTCAGGGACACGAGACAGAAAACCATAAGCCCATAAATCACCAGTGAAAGCAGCAAGGAAAGCGAAAAGAGGAGGAGATGCGGCCACGAAACCCCGGGAAGGAAATGGGCGGCGTAGACGAGAACTCCTATCCCCAAAGGGAATCTCCATAGGGACTGGGGATTGAAGCGATGGAAAGCGAGGAAAAGCGGCGTCGGTACCGGGCGCAAGAGGAACTGCTCCAGTTTCCCGTCCTCTACTAAATCGGGCAAGCGTTGCAATCCCCGGAGGAGCGTCCTTTCGAGCTCCAACAGCACGGCGAGCGTTCCCACCAAGGCCAGGCTTTCGCCCCAGCTCCATCCCGCGATGCTCCTCACCCCCGCGTAGATCACCCGGAAGAGCAGGACCCCGGCCACTACCTCGATCGCTCCGCCCAGGATCCCCAGCAGGGCATCCAGGCGGAAGAAAAATTCCCATTTGCATCGCAAGGAGATGAGCCGCGCCACCGCCCGCACCGTGCTCATATCCCCGCCCCCCGGTAACGCCGCAGGCCGAGCGTCCGTACCCCCTTTGCGATCACGACGGAAATAGCGAGCCATAAGACGAGGACACCGAATTCCAGGGGAAGTTCCCCGGGTTTGACCCTTCCCAGAAAGATCTGAGCGGGAAGCCAACCGACGAACCTAAAGGGAAGGAAGAGCCAGACTTCCCGCAAGGGGAGTACGTCCAAAGGGACGAAGCCGCCGGAGAGGAATGTAGCGGCCACGTCAGCCACCCCCGCAAAGCCCGTTGTCCTCTCGGTCCAGAAAGCCAGGAGGTTGAGGGTGTAGCCCAAGTTGAAGGCCAGTATTACCCCCAAGAGCCAAAACCCCACCGCTACCGGGGCTTGCCACCATTCCCCGGGGACCAGGAAGTAGCGGTGCAGGATCCCAGCCACAACAGTCGCCCCAAGGGAACTCAAGAGCCAATAGGGAATCCATCCTCCCAGGTTCCGGGATAGATACAGCCCATAATGGCTTGCGGGACGCACGAGCCACAGCAAAAGGCGCCCGTTCCGGATCTCCTCCCCGATTTCGTACCAGGCGGAAAAGGGCGTGTTCGCCACGAAGAACTGGACCACGACGTAGTAGGTGACCATGGCCGAAAGGTCATAGTTCCCTAGAGTCCCGCCCGCTCCGAGCACCGCTCGCCAAAGGAAGAACACCGCTAAGGGCGGGATGAGAACTGCAGAGAGGAAGCCGACGATATTCCCCCAGTAAGCGAGGCTCGTCTTGGTCTCTACCGTCACTGCGCGGAAATAGGGTCGCAGCATCGGTTACTCCCGCGAGAAATAGGCCCGCAAGGCCTCCTCCAGGTCCGGCTCCTCCAGGGTGAGGTCGGCCACAGGGAATTCCTCGAGGAGGACCCGGACCACATCCTTGGCCCGCTCGGCGGGGACATTTAGCACGGCTTGGGGGCCTTCTATCTCGACAGGCTCCCCCAGAGAGGAAAGTTCTTCCTGAGGTGCTTCCCCATCGAAGAGGACCCGCAGTCTCCGCATCCCGGAAAGTTTTGCGACAAGTTCCTCGGGAGAGCCCTGGGCTATGATCACCCCGCGGTCGAGGAGCAGTACCCGGTCGGCGAGATCCTCGATATCCCGGGTGTAGTGGCTGGTGACGATGCAGGCGGCGTTCGTTCTCTTCACGTACTCGCGGATGAAGCGCCGCAGGGCTACCTGGGACATGAGATCCAACCCCAGGGTGGGCTCGTCCAGAAGGAGGACCTTGGGGCGCCAGAGGAGGGCAGCGCAGAGCTCGAC
>JALVLL010000234.1 GCA_027027485.1 Candidatus Bipolaricaulota bacterium
GTACCGAGCTGCATCCGGAGAGTCGCCCACGACCCTGATCTCGTACCCCAGGCGTGTCCGCGAGAGTATCAACGCCACCACCACCGCCGCCAGAAGTCCGATGATTAGCGTGGGCCAGTGGACTTTGGAGTAAGCGAAAACGGGGAGCCAGGCGTCACGGGGAAACATGTCGGTGTAAGCGAAACCGCGCATGGTGGGGCCCCGCCAGGGGTTGTAGATAAGCCATTTGACGATGAAGGCCATGATGTAGTTCATCATCAGGGTGGAGATAACGTCGTTCACCCCGAGCTTTACTTTGAGGAGTGCGGGGATGATCCCCCACAGGGCCCCGGCGGCAAAGCCTAGAATGAACATGAGGGGGATCTTCCAAGGCGAGGGGATATCCGTGAAAAGCGCCACCCAGGTGGCGGCCACGGCCCCCGCGAGGAGCTGCCCCTCCGCCCCGATGTTCCAGAACTTGGCCCTAAAGGCGACCACCAGCCCCACGCCGCAGAGGAGGAGGGGAATGGCACGCCTCAGGATCTCCATGAGCCCGAAGCGTGTGCCGAGGGTGGTCCGGCCGATGGCGGAGTAGGCCTTTATGGGGCTCACGCCGTAAGCCCAGAAGATGAAGGACATGATGACGAGGGCCACCACAATGGCGAGGATGGAATAGACGAAGACCGCCGTACGGCTGGGAGCGAGCCTTCTCTCGAAAACGAAGGGTCCTATCCTCTTCACAGCACCACGCCCCTCTTCTCCCCAGCCATCATGAGGCCGATCTCCTCCAGGGTCGCCTCCTCAGGCGCCACCTCGCCCATGATCTCCCCCTCGAAGATCACCGCGATCCTATCGGCCAAGGTCATGAGCTCCTCCAGGTCCTCGGAGATGAGGAGGATCGCGGCCCCTCGCTCCCTCTGCTTGAGAAGGATCTGGCGGATCTGCTCGGTGGCACCCACATCGAGCCCGTAGGTGGGGTGGGCGGCGATCACCAGGGCCGGATCCCCCGAAAGCTCCCGGGCCAGGATCAACCGCTGGATGTTGCCCCCGGAAAGGAGCTTCGCCGGGGTCTGGGCGCTCGGGGTCATGATCTCGTACTCCTCGATGGCCCGCTGGGCGAACCGCCGCACCGCCCTGAGGTTCAGGAAGATCCCCCGGCAGAAGGGGGGACGGTGGTGTTTTTTCAGGATCAAGTTCTCCGCCACCGACATTTCGGGCACGATCCCCATCCGGAGGCGCTCCTCGGGGATATGCGCCACACCCTTATCGGCGATCCGGCGGGGGTTGCGATTGGTGACCTCCTCCCCCAGGACCACCACCCTCCCCTTGGTGGCGCGCCGTAGCCCGGTGATCACCTCCACGAGCTCCTTCTGGCCGTGCCCGGCCACCCCGGCGATCCCCAGGATCTCGCCGCGATACACGGAGAAGGAGACCCCTTTCAGGGCGGGAAGGCCGCGGTCGGAGAGGGCCCAGAGGTCCTCCACCACCAGGGCCTCTTTCCCGCGCTCGCAGGCGGTCTTCTTCAGGCGGAAGACCACCTCGCGGCCCACCATCATTTTGGCCAGGGTGGGTTTATCCACCTGGGAGGTGGGGAGGGTGGCCACCACCTTGCCCCGGCGCATCACCGTGACCCGGTTCGCCACCGCCATCACCTCGTCGAGCTTGTGGGTGATGAAGATCACGGAGTGCCCCTCCTCCTTCATCCGCCCGAGGATCTTGAAGAGCTCCTCCGACTCTTGAGGCGTGAGAACCGAGGTGGGCTCGTCCAGGATGAGGATATCGGCCCCCCGGATCAGGGCCTTGATGATCTCCACCCGCTGCTGCTCCCCCGCGGAAAGCTGCCAGACGTAGGCCTTGGGGTCCACCTTGAGGCCGTAGCGCTCCCCGAGCTCCAGGATCTTTTCCTCCACGGAACGGGCAGGATCCAGGAAGGGGGAGCCCTCGAGGCCGAGCACCACGTTCTCGGCCACGGTGTGGCGCAGGACGAGCTTGAAGTGCTGGTGGACCATGCCGATGCGGTGGCGGATGGCGTCCCTGGGGCTCCTTATGCGGACCCTCTTCCCGTAGAGGTAGATCTCGCCGGAGTCGGCCTGGTAGAGGCCGTAGAGGATGTTCATGAGGGTGGTCTTCCCGGCGCCGTTTTCCCCCAACAGGGCGTGGACCTCGCCACGGCGGACCTCGAAGGTGACGTGGTCGTTGGCCACCACCCCGGGGAAGACCTTGGTGATATCCCTCATGAGGAGGGCGACCTCATCGCGGGAGGGCGGTTCACGATGGACGCCTTCGGATCGTTCCACCATAATGTGCGGGACAAGTATAACGGGACCGGTAGGTAGGCTGTCAAGTTGTCTTACAGGCTGATCGGCACTATACTGTGGTCACGTCAACCGGAGGGTCTTGCATGCCCGATCGCTCGAAATCGCGACGGTACGCGAACTTTTTGGTCCAGTTGACCCCCCTCTTCGCTGTGCTCCTGGCCTTTTCGGTGGGGGCCCTCATGTTGGTCGCCCTGAGGGTGAACCCCGGAACGGCCCTCAAGGCCCTCCTCCAGGGCGCCTTCGGCGATCTCAACGCCATCGCCGACACCATCGTGAAGGCCACCCCCCTCCTCTTCGTGGCCCTCGGGATCTGCATCAGCTTCCGGGGGGGTGTGCTCAACAT
>JALVLL010000235.1 GCA_027027485.1 Candidatus Bipolaricaulota bacterium
TACGGATTGTTGGCTCCTGTGATGAGCACCACCTTGCCCTCTAATCCAGAGTCAATCATGGGTTTCCCTCCTTCTATAAATATCAGCTACAGCACAGGCTAACGATAAGGCGGGCAAATATGGACATCAATTGGACCAGAATCCGGACATAGGGGGAAGGGAAAAAAGGCGCCGCCGAGAGGCAAATCCTGGCAACCCTTGTTAAGGCTCATCGCCTTGGTGCTTTTGGCATCGAGCTCCTTTCTGATCAGATCCGTAGCATATACCAAGTGGCGCTGGGGTCAGGTATTTACTTTTGATGCCAAAGTTCAAGACGCGACCCCGGATTTTTCTGATCACCGTTTGCTTGCCGGCGTAGTAGGGCTTGGGCCTTCTTAAGGCACGTTGCAAGCTTCTGAGGACCTGCGCCTGGTGTGTGAAGCTGTCTCATATAACGCTTTAGAATCGACACTTCGCCGGCATAGGCTTTCCGTTTTCTGTAAATAACACGTGTTGCCCATGGTACCAAGGCGCTACTCCTCAGCTTCTTCCTCAACAGCTTCTTTAAAGTTAAAGAGTAGATTCTCGGTTTCTTGGTCTCTTTTAGATACCTCTTGTTGCCAGTTATGAAACTAATTTTTCATGCTCACCTCTTTGAGGCAGCATTTTATTAATTCACGAATTTTTTCAGGGCGCGTGATCAAGGCCTATCGCGCCCTCCTCCCTCAAGGGTGTAGACCGGGATTATGTCGCCCGGGTGGACTTCCACCGTGCCCTCCCGGAGATCGTATCACTTCACATCGGCCAGTTTCAGGTGTTTCCGTCGTTCGGCTACCAGCACACCTCTAACGGCCAGATGGCCAGAACCACCGCCTCCTCCAGGAGCGGCACTTCCTGAGATCGAGACGATTGCCGTTGAAAAGTATCGATCTACTCTAAAACTCGAAGAAGCGTAGGCCAACCGGCCCGCACCCGTGAAGTTCCGTATATTGAAAAGCTTCGCGCCGCCCTAGCCGAACAGGGGGCTCACTTCCCCGGGGGCTTGAGGCCCTTGCGCTCGTACTCCCGCTTCCTCAGCTCGGCACGTTTGATCTTCCCCGAGGAGGTCTTGGGGAGTTCCCGCACGAACTCGATCTCCCGGGGGTACTTATAGGGAGCGGTGATCTCCTTCACGTAGTTCTGGAGCTCCTTGACGAGCTCCTCCGAGGGCTCGTACCCCGGGGCCAGGATCACGAAGGCCTTGACGATCTCGCCGCGCTCGGGGTGGGGCGAGCCCACCACCGCCGCCTCCGCCACCGCCGGGTGCGATACCAACGCTGACTCCACCTCGAACGGCCCGATCCGGTAACCGGCGGAGAGGATGATGTCGTCAGCCCGGCCCTCGAAGAAGAAGTACCCTTCCTCATCGATTCGCACGAGATCCCCGGTGCGGTACCACTTGCCGGAGAAGACCTCCTTCGTCAGCTCGGGGTTCCTCCAGTAGCCGTCGAAGATCCCGGGGTTTCCCACCGGAACGGCCACCTCTCCGATCCCACCGGGCCCCACGGGGTTCCCGTCCTCGTCGATCACCGTGGCGTTGGGCCCGGGGGTGGGTACGCCCATGGAGCCGGGCTTCACCGGGAGGCCGGGGTAGTTGCACACCAGGCACACCGACTCCGTCTGGCCATAGCCGTCGCGGATGGTTATCCCCAGGGCATCGCGGAAGGAGTCGATCACCTCCGCATTCAGGGGCTCACCGGCCGAGAGCGCCTCCTTCAACTCGATCTTCCCCCGGTAGCTCGCCAGATCCGGCACGTGGGCCAGGATCATGCGGTATTCGGTGGGGGTGGCACAGAGCTTGGTGATGGGATAGCGAGAGAGGATGTCGAGGTACCGCTCGGGGTCGAACCTGCCGTAGAAGGTGAACTGGGTGAGTCCCCGGGAGAGCCCCACCCCTATAGGCGACCAATACCACTTGGCCCACCCCGGCGCGGTGGTGGCCCAGATGAAATCGTCCTCGCCCACATCCCACCAGTAGCGGGCGGTTATCCGGGAGTGGCCGTAGATCCAGCGATGCTTGTGCATCACGGGCTTCGGGTCCCCGGTGGTGCCGGAGGTGAAGTTGATGGTGATGGGGTCGTTGGCCCCCACCGGCACGGGGTCCACCACGGGTGCCTTCTCCACCTCTTCCTCGAAGGAAAGCCATCCGGGGCGCTTCCCCCCGATCAGGATGAAGTGCTCGAGGCCGCACTCCCCGCGGGCCTCCTCTACCTCATCGGCGGTGGAGGTGTGAGCCACCACCACCCGCGCCCCCGAGACCTCCACCCGGTAGACGATGTCCTTGGCCCGGAGCATCTCCGTACACGGAACCGCCACGGCCCCGGCCTTGAAGGTCCCGATCTGGGCGATGAAGGCCTCGGGGAGGCGGGGGAAGATGTGGAGGACCGGCTCCCCTTTCTTCACCCCGAGCTTCATGAGGACCGCGGCGAACCGCGAGGAAAGCTCCGATAGCTTTCCCCAGGTGAGGGTGCGCTTCTCCCCCTTTTCCGACTCCCAGACGACGGCCAGTTTATCCGGGTGTTTTTTGGCGTATGCGTCCACCACGGCCGCGATGTTGTAGTCCTCCGGGATATCCCATTTGAACTCCCGCCTTTCCCTCTCGTATTCCTCC
>JALVLL010000236.1 GCA_027027485.1 Candidatus Bipolaricaulota bacterium
GTCTTCCCCCCGCTCCCCCCGGGGACCTACTCCCTCTCCTTTGTGGAACCGTCGCCCCATTTCCTCCTTGTAAAACCCCTCCCCACGGTGGATGTCGAGCGGGGGAAGACGGTGACCGTGGAGATACCGCTCATCCCACGGGCGTGGTTGAAGGTCGTGGTCTTCCGGGACGACGACCGCGACGGGATGCAAGACCCAGGGGAGCCGGGCGTCCCCGGGGTGAAGATCGCCATCTCCGGACCGGTGGAGAGGGAGGTCGAGACCGATCCGTCGGGCGGGGTTTCCCTGGAGCTTCCCCCGGGGAACTACTCGGTCCGGCTGCTCGAAAGCAGCCTCCCCGAGCGGTTCGTACCCACCACCCCTACCCGGGTGGAGGTGGAGGTGCCGGAGTTCGGCACCGCGGAGGTCCGCTTCGGGGCATATCGGAGGCCGAGGCCGGTGGTGGTGACCTTCGCTCCGCCCCAGGCCGCCATCTCCTACACCCCCGAGAAGCCCAGGGTAGGGGAGCCCGTGGAGTTCGATGGCACCGGGAGTCGGGCCTTCGGGGCGGAGATCGTCGAGTACCGTTGGGAGTTCCGGTTGGGAGATAAACGCATAAGGGCAGAGGAGCCCAGGGTCGAGGTGACATTCCCCGCACCGGGGAAGTGGACGGTGATCCTCTTGGTCCGGGATTCCCGGGGGAGGCTCGGCGCCGCAACCGCCCTCATCGAGGTCCTCCCCTGATCGCCTTGTAAATCCCGGTTACAGCCGGCATCATCGCTTCCGCAATGGTGAAAAAGGCCGACGTCGTTGTGATCGGGGGCGGCACTGCCGGGTACTCGGCCGCCATCCGCGCCGCGAAGCTGGGGAGGAAGGTCATCCTAGTGGAGAGGGACGATGCCCTGGGCGGGACCTGCCTCAACCGGGGATGCATCCCCACCAAGGCCCTGCTCCACGCCGCCCATCTCCTGAGGTCGTTCGAGGACGCGGGGAGGATCGGCATCACGGCCTCCGATGTGATGCTGGATTGGGAGAGGCTGCAGCGCTGGAAGGACGGTGTGGTGAGGAGGCTCTCCCAGGGGGTGAGGTTCCTGTGCGAGCGGAACGGGGTGGAGGTCATCAAGGGGACCGCCCGCTTCGCGGGAACCGATCGCATCCGGGTGGAGGGCGCCGATCTCGAGATCAAGGCCGGGGCGGCGGTGGTGGCCACGGGGTCCGTGCCGGTGGAGCTCCGGGGGATGGAGTTCGACGGGGAGCGGGTTATCTCCTCCACCGAGGCGCTCTCTTTGCCCCGAAAACCCGAGCGGATCCTGATCGTGGGCGGAGGATATATCGGCATGGAGCTCGGGACCTTCTTCGCCTCCGTGGGGACTGAGGTCGTGGTGGTGGAGCTCACCGAGGGGATCCTTCCGGGGATCGATCCCGAACTCACTTCCCACGTAACCCGCTCCCTCCGTGAGCTCCCCATCGAGGTACACACCGAAAGCCGCATGCTAAGGCTGGAAAAAACGTCGCCCGGCATCCTCGCGAGGGTCGAGGGTCCCGGTGGGGATGACCTCTCCCTAGAGGCGGAACTCGTCCTCGTTACCGTGGGCCGGCGCCCGTTCGCCGAGGGGCTCGGGTTGGAGGAGCTCGGGGTTGTCCGAGACGATAGGGGCTTCATCCGGGTGAACGAGCGGTTCGAGACCTCGGTCCCCGGGATCTATGCCATCGGGGACGTGACCCCTGGCCCCATGCTCGCCCACCGGGCCCATTGGGACGGGAAGAGGGTCGCGGAGATCATCTGCGGTCATGAACCAAAAGAGAGACCTCCGGTCCCGACGGTGGTGTTCACCTCCCCCGAGATAGCGGCCGTGGGGCTTTCCGAGTCCAAGGCGAGGGAAAAAGGGTACGATGTGGTCATCGGAAAATTCCCCTTCACCGCCTCGGGGCGGGCCCTTATCCTGGATGAGTCCAGGGGACTGGTCAAGGTGGTGGCCGAGAGGTCATCCGGGAGGATCCTTGGGGTGGGGATCGTGGGGCCGTGGGCCTCGGAGCTCATCGGGGAGGCATCGCTGGCGATAGCTAGAGGGATGACGCTTGAGGAGTTCGCCGGGGCAATCCGCCCGCATCCAACCCTGTCCGAGGCCTTGGGGGAGGCCGCCGAGGTCCCCTTGGGGGGCGCGATCCACGTCCTCGGGCCATAGGGGAGCCCGATGGAGTCCTTAATTCAAAGGCTCGCGGGGGATAACCTCGTCATCCAGGCGCTCGTCGGCGGGGTCATCATCACCCTGTTCAACACCCTGGGGGCACTCCTTGTAGTGGTGTGGCGCAAGCCCCGGGAGGGCTTCCTCGATGGGGCATTGGGGTTCGCCGCCGGGGTGATGCTCACCGCGAGCTTCACCAGCCTCATCCTCCCCGGGATCGAGTACGGCGGGGTATGGCCCGTGATCGCCGGGGTGATCCTGGGGGCGGTGGCCCTGGACCTCGCCGACCACCTCATACCCCATATGCACATAATCGGCGGCCGGGAGGGGCGCCCGAGTGCCCGTATCAAGGCGGTGTGGCTCTTCATCATCGCCATCACCCTTCACAACATGCCCGAGGGCCTGGCGGTGGGGGTGGGGTTCGGCTCGGGGAACCTGGACAACGCCCTCTCCCTC
>JALVLL010000237.1 GCA_027027485.1 Candidatus Bipolaricaulota bacterium
ATCGAGTTCATCCAGGGAGGGTACCTGATCCTCGCGGAGACCGAGGGGGAACGGGAGGCCCAGCGCAAAGCGGTGGAGCTCCAGAACGAACTCGGCCTTCCCTCGAGGCTCCTTTCCCCGAGGGAAGCGAAGGAGATCTTCCTGCTCCTCGATGAGTCCACCATCGCCGGCGCCACCTTCTGTCCCACCGACGGCCACGCCAACCCCTTCCGGGTGGTGGAGGGGTACTTGCGGCGGGCCCGGGAGATGGGGGTCTCGTTGGAGAAGTTCACCGAGGTGGTGGGCCTCGAGGTGAGGGGCGAAAGGATCACGAGGGTACGCACCACCAAGGGGGAGATCGCGGCGGGCCTGGTGGTGAACGCCGCCGGGGCGTGGTCAAGGGAGGTGGCCCGCATGGCCGGGGTAAACCTTCCCAACGTACCCGTCCGCCACGAGATCGCCGTCACCGAGCCGGTGGAGTTCGCCATGGAGGCAATGGTGATCTCGATCCACAACGGGATCTACTTCTCCCAGACCAAGGAGGGCCAGATCATCGGTGGGATCGGGCTTCCCGACGAGAAACCCGGCTACAAGCTCTCCTCCTCGCTTCGGTTCCTGCGGGTCTATGCCCGGGAGCTCATCCGGTACGTCCCGGCCTTCGGGCAGCTTTCGGTCCTCCGGCAATGGGCCGGGCTTTACGATGTGACCCCGGATGCCCAACCGGTCCTCGGCCCCACCCCGGGCCTCGAGAACTTCATCCAGGCAAACGGCTACTCCGGCCATGGGTTCATGATCGCCCCGGCGGTGGCGCGGCATCTAGCGGACTACATCGAGAAGGGCACCGTTTCGGAGATCCTCGGGGAGCTCTCCCTGGAAAGGTTCGAGCGTGAGTTGAGGGGAGAGGCGTTCGTGGTAGGCTAAGGGGCCATGGGCACCGCGGTACCGAGGGAGAGGATCGAGGAGGCCATCTCAGAGTTCAACCGATACCACGCCCCGGAGGCCATCGCCCGGCTGATCGAGGTAGGCGAAGGGGAACTGGAGTTGGAGATGTCCGGGCCCTACTGCCGCAGCTGTTGCCTCTACGACTGGTTCGGGGACTTCGCCCAGGAACTCGAGGAGAGGGCCGGGGTCGAGGTGGAGTTCGCGGGATACAAAGCGGTCCCCGATGATCCCGAAGCCTATCGGGTGAGGTACCGGATCCGGGAACCACGCGCGGAAGCGGTTTAGGTGGGGGTCAAGGGAAAAGGTCGATCCGCCGGAAGCCCTTGAGCGAGAGCCAGCTCGCTACCTCCCCGACGAGATGGGGCCTTATAGTCAGGATGAGGGGAATCCCCTCTTCCCTCAGCCTCGCGACGGCCGGGGCGAAGCCTCCCCCGGAAAGCTCCAGGGGTCCCACCTCGTCCACGATGGCCACTTCGGCGGAAAGGGCCCCGAGGATGGCCCGGCGGGCGAACTCGATCCCCTCCGGGGAGAAGTAAAACCTGCGGAAGCGGATACCCGGCGGAACGGTGGAGCAGAGGGGATGCTCCTTTCCGTTCCTTATGTCACGGACCCGGTATCCCACCGTCTCCTTCCCGTGCATCACCCGGGGCGATACCACGCCCCCCACCTCGACACCTCTTCCTTTGAGCCAAGAGGCGATTTCCATGGCCGTCCTGGTCTTCCCCGCGCCGATGGGGCCGACGAGGAATACCGCACTGACCTCCCGTGAGAGAAGTTCCCCGACGGGCTTTTCCCACGCCCTTTCTCGCATCGCCCGATCTTAACCGAGAGCCTGTCCGGACAGCCCTCACCGCATCCGGCCGTTTATGTCCGTGCCGTAAGGAACCTATGAGGTTTCCCGGGGGCCGGAAAGGGGCTCCAATCCTTGGGGATGCTCTACGCCGAGGTGGATCTCTCGAGGATCCGCGGGAACCTGGAAAGGCTCCGGGAACTCGTCCACGGGGCCTCGCTCCTTTTCGTGGTGAAAGGCGATGCCTACGGGCACGGCCTGGAAGAGGTCGCCCCGGCCACGGCCGAGCTCGTCGATTGGTTCGGCGTGGAGACCTTGGACGAGGGGCTCCTGATAAGGTCCCTCGGGATCGAGAAGACCGTCCTCGTCATGGTGCCCCCATCTCCGGACGATCTCCCCGAGGTCGTTCGCATGGGATTCCATTTCGTGCTCGGCGATCGATCCCTCATCCGGGAGGCGGAGCGGGCCGCGGCGCGGGCGGGGATGCCCGCCTTCGTGCACATACCGGTGGATACCGGCATGGGGCGCTACGGGTTCCTGCCCGAGGAGCTCGATGGGGTCCTCCGCGAGCTCTCTTACTGTGTGGGCGTCGTACCCGTGGGCATCTACTCGCACCTCTCCTCGGCCCACGGGGCCTCCCCCGAGGACATCGCCTTCACCCGGGCCCAAATAGACCTCTTTCTGGAAGTCATCGCACGCCTGGAACGCCGCGGGGTGAGGTTCCCCTGGGTACACTTAGCCAACTCCCCGGGGCTCCTTTCCTTCCCCGAGACCTCTTCCCCGCCCTTCAACCTGGTGCGGGTGGGGTCGGCGGGCTCCTTGCAGCCTGGCCGGGTGCGCGCCGGTGATCTGGTCATCGCCCGGGCGGCCGTCCGTGATGAAGGCAGCTCCGACGCCTTCA
>JALVLL010000238.1 GCA_027027485.1 Candidatus Bipolaricaulota bacterium
TCCGGGAAAGGTACCCCTCCAGCGCCTTGATCTCGGGGAAATCCCAGGGGAGGAGCACCTCCTGGGGGATGGAGGTGGTGCGGGTGTAGTACTGATCCGTGAACTCGGCCAATGCCTCCTCCGGGGTGCTTCCCCTCGGGACCACCAGCGGGAAGCGTTCCCGGCCGATAAGCCTCCCTCCACGCACCAAAAGCACCACCCCCGTCCCCTTCCTCCCTTCCAGATGGAGCCCCACGGCGTCCATATCCACCGCCTCCGGGAGGGCCACGGATTGTCTGGGGTGGAGCCTCTCGATGGCCTGGATGAGATCCCTGAGTTTGGCGGCCTCCTCGAACCTCTCGGCCGCCGCGGCTTCCGCCATACGCTCCCGGAGCTCCCCGATGAGTTCCGTGGCCCTCCCCGAAAGGAGCTTCTCCGCCTTCTCCACGTAGCGGCGGTACTCCTCGGGGGGGACCTCCCCGGTGCATGGGCCGGGGCACTTCCCCAAGTGGAAGTAGAGGCAGGGGCGGTAGGTCCTCCCGGAATCCAGGTCCAGGGAGCAGGTCCTGAGGGGGGAGACGCGCTGGATCAACGCGAGGAGCTTCTTCAGGTTGCGGCTGGAAGTGAAGGGGCCGAAGTACTTCGCGCCGTCGTTCCCCGGGGCCCTGACCACAAGGATCCTGGGGAACCTCTCGGCGGTGATCTTCACGTACGGATAACGCTTGTCGTCCCGGAGGCGCACGTTGAAGCGAGGACGGTGTTTCTTGATGAGGGCGTCCTCTAAGATCAGGGCCTCGGCCTCGTTGTTGGTAACGATGTATTCAATGTCCACGGCCTCGTCGGCGATCTCCCGGGCTTTCGGGGAGGCGGACCTCTGGAAGTAGGAACGGACCCTCGATCGGAGGGAGACTGATTTCCCGACGTAGATCACCTCCCCTTCCGGCCCCTTGAACATGTAGACGCCGGGGGAGTCGGGGAGGGAATCGAGCTTCCTCCTCAGTTCCTCCGAGGTTTTTTCCGCGGACATCTCAGCCGGTATCATGCTAGCCGATGTCGGATGGACCCGGTAGGCCGCGGATAGGGGTTGCCCTGGGGAGCGGCGGTGCCCGCGGGGCCGCCCATGTGGGGGTGCTTAAGGTCCTGGCCCGCGAGGGTATCGAGGTCTCGGCCATTGCTGGCTCCAGCATCGGGGCCATCGTGGGTGGGGCATACGCCGCCGGCCTCCCCTTGGAGAGGATCGAGGAAGAGTGGCGTAAGACATCGCTTCCGCAGTTGGTCAAGACCTTCCTGCCCACCTTCCCCCGATCCGGGTTCAGCTCCGGGGCTGAACTCGAGAGGTATCTGAGGTCCGTGTTCAGCGATATGCGGGTTGAGGACCTGAGGATCCCCTTCGCCGCGGTGGCCACCGACCTCGATACCGGTGAGGCAGTAGTGATAAAGGAGGGGCCATTGGTGAGGGCCCTCAGGGCCTCGGCCTCGATCCCGGGGATCTTCCGCCCGGTGCGTTGGGACGGGAGGATCCTCGTGGACGGGGGGCTGGTGGAGCCGGTCCCGGTAAGGGCATGTCGGGAGTTGGGGGCTGAGGTGGTGATAGGGGTAGATGTGGGACCGAGACCCGTTCCCTCCACCCCGGAGCGCCGGGGGCTCTGGGATGAGCTGGAAGAGCGGCTCCGGGCACTGGAGGACCGGCCTTGGATGCCGGCGTCGCTCTTGGAATTCCTCGAGGCGAGGTTCGAACGCCCCCGGGAAAGGCCGCTTCCGGGGCTCTTCTCGCTCCTAAACCAATCGGCCCTGATCCTCCTGCAGGAGATCACGGAGTTGAAGCTCAAGCTCTGGCCACCGGATATACTGGTGAGGCCGGACTTTCCCCGGAAGGAGGGGGGGTATGTGCGCGAGTACCTGAACGCCCCCGAGTACATCTCCGTCGGGGAGCGGGCCATGGAGGAACAATTGCCCCGGCTCAGGGAGCTCCTTGCGCGGAGGTAGAGGGTGAGCCTTTGGGAGCGTCTGATCCTTTTGGTTTTGGCCGTTGCTCTTCTGGCGATCCTCGGGGCTGGGGTGGCGGCATTGTGGGCCCTCCGCCAGGGGATCCCCATCAGGGTGGTCGTCTCGGGAGCGATCGACGCCAAAGTGGAGCCCACCGAGGTCTCCCTTCGCCTCGAGGGCCCGGTGGAGATAGTCGTGCAGGCCCCGGAGGGCGGGTTGTCTGCCAAAGTGGAGGGGGCCCTGTTCCCCAAATGCGAAGAGGGGGTATTGATACCGGTGCGGTGGAATCCCCTTACCGGCGAGGTGACCTGGAAGTGCGTGCCCCAAGAGAAAGCCCAGCCCCAGGGGCAGGAAGGGTCCCCGTGAGCCCCACGCCCGCGGAAACATGAGCAAATAGCTCAATAATTATTTAAACCGCTACAAAACGTCATTTCCGTTTCCCCTCCGCTTTAATGGAAACCGAACCCCGCACTAAGGTGTACCTATCTGCGCCTAGGAGGTGATCCGATATGAGGAAGCTGGTAGCAGCAGTCCTTCTGGTCGCGTTGGCGGGCGTGTTGACAGTGGGGCAATCCCAGCAGGGAGGGACTTCGTCTGGGAACGTCGGGGCCAAGGTCGAGGTCACTCCCCCCTGGAATCCCCTGCCG
>JALVLL010000239.1 GCA_027027485.1 Candidatus Bipolaricaulota bacterium
CCCGTACCCGTACCGCCCCCCATCCCGGCGGTGATGAAGGCCATGTCGTACCCGCTGAGGATGTCCTGGATCTCATCCAGCGATTCCTCGGCGGCCTTCCTCCCGATCTCGGGGTTCCCGCCCGCGCCGAGGCCCCGGGTAAGCTTCTTGCCGATCTGGACATGTCGGTGGGCCTGTACCGTCTGTAGGACCTGGGCATCGGTGTTCACCGCCACGAAGTCCACTCCCTGGATCCCAGCCTGCATCATCCGGTTGACGGCGTTGCCGCCGCCTCCCCCAACCCCTATCACCACGATCCTCGCTTGGGATGGGGAACGGACAGGCTCCATCTCGCCTCACCCCCCCCAGAGAACGGCCTTGAGCCAATCCAACACCTTCGCCAGCCACCCCCCACGGATCTCCCTCGGGGGGGAGGTCAGGCCGTCGAACTCCACCGCATACTTGAGGAGGCCGATGGCGGTGGCATAGATGGGGGACTCGACGATGTCCCGCAGCCCGTGGATCCCCTGGGGGATCTGGCCGCGGCGGGCGGGGAGGCCGTAGCGCGCCTGGGCGAACTCAACGATCCCGTCGAGAAGCGCCGTCCCACCGGTGATCACGAGCCCCCCGGGGACGATGTCCTTGTAACCGGCGTTCTCCACCTCCTCCATGGCGAGATCCAGGATCTCCTCCACCCGGGCCTCGATGATCTTGGCGAGCCGCTTGCGGGAGACCTCCTTCCAGCCGTCCCCGCCGATGGTGGCGATGCGGATCCTCTCGTTGTCGTCCACGGAGTCCACGAGGCATGTGCCGTATTCCTTTTTGATGCGCTCGGCCTCCTCGATGGGGGTCTGGAGGCCCACGGTGATGTCGTTGGTTATGTGTTGGCCCGCCACGGGGATCACCTTGGAGAACCAGATATCGCCGCCCTTGTAGATGGAGATGTCGGTGGTGCCGCCCCCGATGTCGAGGAGCACCACCCCGAGCTCCTTCTCCGCCGAGGAGAGGACGGCCAGCGAGGAGGCCAGGGGCTGGAGCACGATCTGGTTCACCTGGATCCCCAGGTAGTTGATGCAGCGGACCAAATTCCTCACCGCGGTGACGGAGCCCAGGACCAGGTGGACGTCCACCTCGAGACGGGTGCCTGTCATCCCCTCCGGATCGGTGATCCCCTCCTGGCCGTCGACCTTGTATTGGCGCGGGATCACGTGGATGAGCTGCATGTCCGGGGGCACGGGGATGGCTTTGGCGGCCTCGATCACCCGGCGGATGTCGCTCTTTTTGATCACCCTGCCCGGATGGGTTATGGCCACGGTGCCGGTGGTGTTTATGGAGCGGATGTGCTGGCCGGCTATGCCCACATAGACCGATTTGATCTTGACATCTGCCATGTTCTCGGCCTCTTCCACGGCCTTACGGATGGACTGGATGGTGCGGCCTATGTCCACCACCACGCCCTTGTCGAGGCCACGGGATGGGGCGGTGCCCATCCCGATTATCTCTATCTCGGAATCGAAGACATTGGCCACGAGACACGCCACCTTGGTGGTGCCCACATCGAGCCCCACCACGATCCTCTCTCTGCCCCTCCTGAGGCCTCTGGCCACCGCCTATCCCCCCTTCGCGGACGGGCGCTCCCCAGGGATCAGCACGCACCCGTCCGGCAAGCGACAGTCCACCACCCCGAAGGGCCCGAGGGCTTCGGCCCCCACCTCGGAGATAAGGGCCTCGAGCCTCGAGGCCGCCCTCCGGAGCCCACCCAGGAACCCGTCCCCAGGCACGAGGTCGAATACCACCGGGGGGAGGTCCCCCGTGTCGGACCTCAAGGTAACCGTGGGGAGTCCGGTGAGATCGACAATCGGATAAAGGGAACTACAGAGATGGAAACCGTGGTAAGCGGCCAAGAGCTTTCCCGCCCAGGGAAGCTCCTTAATCCCTTCGGGGAGGGGGAAACCGCAGCGTACCACCGGCTTTAACCGAAGATCCGCCCCCAGAACAACCCCCTCGGCGTCCACCACAAAACCTTTGCCCCCCGTTCCTTCCACCCTTCCCACCGGCTCCCTCTCCCGAACGTAAACCCTTACGATCCCTCTGAACCAAGAACGCTCTATATGAACCCACTTCACCCAGGGGTGGGCCATAAGGCGTTCCCGGGCTTGCTTCAAATCTAGCTTAAAAATGTTATCTTTATAACCTATACGCGTCAAGTTTTTTACCGCCTGACGCGAAAGATGTCCAGGTTGCGAGGGACCATGGCCGTTGACGAAGATGACATCGATCCCACGGACCACGAGGATACCGCCGAACCTGAGCGTCGCCAGACCCACGAGGAAAAGGGCGGCCAGGAGGAAGAGCAGACGCGCCAAGGCCCGGAACCACATACGAGGGGACCTTAACCGAAAAGCGGGCTCAAGCCCAGACGATCACGATCTCGGGCTCGAGGTAAACCCCGAAGGCCCGGCGGACCCGTTCCCGTACCCGCTCCATCAGGGAAAGCACCTGGGAGGCGGTGGCACGGCCGAGGTTACAGATGAAGTTGGCGTGGCGGGTGGAGACCCAGGCATCCCCCACCCTCATCCCCTTCAGCCCGGCCCTGTCGATGAGCCAACCCGCGGGCGGGGCATCCGGGGGG
>JALVLL010000240.1 GCA_027027485.1 Candidatus Bipolaricaulota bacterium
GTCTATGGTGATCCCGAGGTCGAGGGGGAGCACTACCTCGGGATCACCATAGACCGCTCCCGCCGCGCCCCCGTGATCATCTACTCCCCGGAAGGCGGGGTGGAAATCGAGGAGGTGGCGCGCACGAGGCCCGAAGCCGTTGCCCGCGAACACATCCCCCCTTTGGAGGGGCCCTCCAGTTTCCGCCTGCGGCGGCTGTTCCGGATCGCCCCCCCCGAGCTGAGGAGGGACCTCTCCCGGATAGCCATCAGGCTCTACGAGCTCTTCCGCGACTACGAGGGGACCCTGGTGGAGATAAACCCCCTGGCCGAGACCCCCAGCGGCCTCATCGCCCTGGATGCCAAGGTGATCATTGACGATGACCACTCGCCCTCCCCGAAGTTCGAGGGCCTGGTGGAGGAGTTCGAGGACCCGGACGAGCTCGCCGCCCGGGAGGCGGGGTTCTCGTACGTGAAGCTCGAGGGCGATATCGGGGTGATCGGGAACGGGGCGGGGCTCGTCATGGCCACCCTGGACCTGGTCGCCCGGGCGCCTCCGCCGATATCCAGGAAGCACGCCGGCCTCCCCCCCGCCCGGGCCGAACGCGTCAGGGAGGCGGTGGAGCTCGTCCTTTCGGACCCCAGGGTGGCGGTGGTCTTCGTGAACGTCTTCGGCGGAATCACCCGCTGCGACGAGGTGGCCCGGGGGCTCGTGGAGGGGGCATCCGGGAGGTCGGTCCCGATCGTGGTGCGCCTCACGGGGACCAACGAGCCCGAAGGAAGGGCCATCCTCCGGCAAGCGGGGCTCGAGCCGGTGGAGACCATGGAGGAAGGGGCCGAGCGGGCGGTACAGCTTGCCAAGGAGGCGAGATGAGGATCACATGGAGCGCGTTTCTCGTCGGGATCCTTTTGGGGACCGCGGCCGCCGCGGTGGAGATCATCCCCTTCTCCGAGGTGGAGCCAGGGATGACCGGATACGGCCTCACCGTGGTGGCCGGGGATGAGATCTCCCGGTTCGAGGTGGAGGTCGTGGGGGTGATCGATGAGCCCGGGACGCGGAACGATTTCATCGTGATACGGGCCACCGGGGACGCGGTGGAGCGGTCCGGCGGGATCGCCCAGGGCATGTCCGGAAGCCCCGTCTATCTCGACGGGAAGCTCGCCGGGGCCCTTTCCCGCGCCGCCCTCTGGGGCGCCGAGCCCACAAGGCCCCTGGGTCTGGTCACCCCAATCGAGCCCATGCTGGAGATCCTGGAGGACCTGGGGCATCGTGTCTACACCGGGGTCTTCCGCGGCGCGCTCCCGGTGGAGCGGGTGGAATACGCGGAGTCCGCCCCCGAGGCCCCGGCCCCGGACACGCTCTATGTCCTCCCGGTGAGCGTCCCGGTGATGGTGGGCGGGATCTCGGAGCGGGCCCTGGAGGTCCTCAAGAGAGGCCTTGATTTCTCGAGCCTGGGGAACTTCCCCGTGCTTCGGGATCTGCTCCCTCCCTGGGCCAAAAGGATAAAGGGCCTTGCGGAGTACGGGCTCGGGAGGTTCGTCCAGGCGCCGTGGTGGCGCTCCAGGCCCCAGACCCCTTCCGAGCCCGTGGAGTTCGCCCCCGGCTCCCCCCTCGGGGTGGGGCTCATGGACGGGGACATGATCATCGGGGCCCTGGGCACGGTGACCTTGACCGATGGTGAGAACCTGGTCGCCTTCGGACACCCCTTCCTCTTCTTCGGGGACTCCGGCTACTTCCTCACCGAGGCCCGCATCATCGACACCGTCGCGACCCTGGACTCGCCCTTCAAACTCGGGGTCTTGGGGGAGACCGTGGGCGGGATATTCGCCGATCGCTGGGCCGGGATCGGCGGGACGGTGGGGCTCGAGCCCCGCTCGGTATCCCTACGCTACGAGATCTCGGATCACACCCAGCTCCGGGATGGGTACCTGCGGGCCAGGATGGTGGACGAGCCCCGTCTGAGCCCCCTGCTCCTGTATGTCTCGGGCCTTGGGGCCATGGACAGGACCGTGGACGGGATCGTCCCCGGGACGGCGCTGGTGCGCTTCACCATCGATGGCGAGGAGCTCCCCTGGCCTTTCGTGCGCCAGAACGTCTACCTCTCCACCCACGACATCGCCGCCTGGGTTCCCCTGGAGGCCGCCATCATCTACACCATCCTCGAGTACAACGAGTTCACCGACCCCGGGATCGACCAGGTAAAGCTCTACATCACCCTGGATCACGAGCTCAAAGCCGTGGAGATACTGGGCCTCGTGACGGACAAAGACGCCTACGCCCCCGGGGAGACCATCTCCTTCACCGTCTACCTGCGCAACTGGCGTGGGGAGCTCGAGGCCCTGGAGGGTGAGATCACGATCCCGGAGGACATCTACGGCGATTACGTTGAGCTCCGTGCCTACGGCGGTCCGCGCCCCCTGGAGAGCGGCGAGAAGATGCCGGTCTTCGAGGACCTGGAGGACCTCCTGGAGTACCTGGAGGGGATCCCCACCTTCAACACCCTCACCGTGGAGCTCTTCGCCCTGGATCCCATCTCGGATGTGGTGGGACAGAGCATGATCTACGGTGTGGATTCCGTATCCAGGAAGATGGGGATGAGGGTGGTGATCGGGGAGGACAACGTCTACC
>JALVLL010000241.1 GCA_027027485.1 Candidatus Bipolaricaulota bacterium
GACGAGGATGGCGTGGTCGGGGACCACGGCGATGTCCTCACAGCCCCAGACCTCCCTCTGGAGGCGCTCGCACTCCCTGAAACCCTCGATACCCTCCACCGGTTCGATGACGATCCCGCGTTCCATCTTCCCTTATCCAAAACGCCTGAGGACCAGGAAGGGGCGGTCGTTCTGGCGGAAAAAGCCCACGATCCCATACCCCCGGTCCATGTACTCCTCCAGCACCGAGAAGCCCTCGTTCCACTTGCTCTTGAGCCAAAGGGGGAGCCCCCGGAAGCCCTCGGAAGGGATCTCCAGGAGCACCCACTCGCCCGCCAGATTAAGGTTCCAGGAGGAGGGCTCCCGGAAGCCGCCCAGGGCGGGCTTGGTCTGGTTGATGGGATGGAAGGCCTTTATCGAGACGGACTTCCACGACGAGGGGCCTCTATGTGAGGAGGGATGGAGGGCCGCCAAAGCCCGGAACCCCCTCACCTTCCCCGTGCGGTCGCGGCGGACCTCGTAACGCCGGGATTCCCCGCCGCAGCGCTCGATCAGGAACTCGGCCCAGAAGGGGTCGAAGGGGTCAAAGGGCCAAAGTATCCCAGTGATCCCTCGCTCCCGGGCCTCCTTCGCGAGCGCGCCGTACAGGGCGACGAGGACCTCCACCTTGAACTCCCCTTCCCTCACGGCATAGAGGAGCACCCTGAGGAAGGAGTCCCCCTCGGCGGGGGGAAGTGCCATCACGAACCCCAAGGGCTCGCGGGCGATCCCCGGCCCCTCGAAGGCGGCGAACACCCGGGCCCCGCTCCGGTGGAGCTCCCAGAGGAACCAAGCCGGGACCGCCTCGTCGGTGGCCGGATCGCCCGCCTTCTGGAGCGCCGCACAGGCCGCGAACTCCTCGGCCGAGCGGGGTGCCTCCACCACTAACCCCTCACTCATGGGCGTAAAGGAACCGGGAGATCATGGCCTCGTCCTCGGTCCAGTTCTTCCTCACCTTCACCTGCAGGGCGAGGTAGACCTTCTTCCCCAGGAGATTCTCGATCTCGAGCCTGGCGGCCCGCCCGATCTCCTTGAGCTTCTGGCCGCCCTTCCCGATCACGATGGCCTTCTGGGAGTCCTTGGCCACGTAGATGGTGGCGTAGATCTCGATGAGGGGCTTGTCCTCCCGTTCCCTGATCTCCTCCACCACCACCGCGGTGGAGTAGGGGATCTCCTGGTAGGTGTAATGGTAGATCTTCTCGCGGATGAGCTCGGCGATGACGAACTCCAGGGGCCTGTCGGTGGGCATCCCCTCGGGGAAGAGGGGCTCCCCCTCGGGGAGGTACTTGATGATCACCTGGAGGGCCCGGTCGAGGTTGGTCCCCCGAGCACAGGATACAGGCACGAGCTCCTGGAAGATCCCAAGCGAGTCGTAGGCGAGAAGGGTCTCGGGCAATTTGTTCCCCTTGGCGAGGTCGATCTTGTTCACGATCAGGATCTTGGGGCAGGGGAGCTCCTTGATCTTGGGCATCACCTGCTCGTCGAAGGGGTCTATTCCCCCGGTGGGCTCGGTCATGTAGACGAGCTCGTCTATCCCGGCCAGGGCCCGCATGGCTTCCTTCACCAGGGCCTCGGAGAGCTTGTTGATGGGCCTGTGGAGGCCGGGGGTATCCACGAACACGATCTGGGCCTCATCGGTGGTGAGGATGCAGCGGATGCGGTTCCGGGTGGTCTGGGGCTTGTCGGAGACGATCACCATCTTGCGGCCGATGAGGGAGTTTATGAAAGTGGACTTCCCCACGTTGGTCTTCCCCACCACTGCGACGATCCCCGATTTAAATCCCATACGATATCTCCCCTCTGCGCACCGTTTCGGCGACTTTTCCGATGTTATCACCCATGAAGACGTCGTCGCCAGGAGGGGGCACGAGCTCGCAGAGCTTCTCGTAGATCGGTTTCGTCGCGGGGGAGAGTTTCCCGGGTTCCGAGAGCCCCAAGGCCCAGCGGTCGCAGACTAGCTCCAGGGCCACGCATTTGACGGCGTTCTCCGCGATCCGCAGCGCCTTCCAGGCCGAGGTAGCCCCGAAGGAGTTGTGGTCCTCCTTGCCGCCGGAGGTGGGGATGGAGTCCACCGCAGCCGGGTGTGCTAGGACCTTGTTCTCAGCGACCAGCGAGGCAGCGGTGTACTGGATGAGCATGAGGCCCGAGTCCACCCCGCCTTCCTTCGCCAGGAAGGGGGGAAGCCCCCGCTCCGGGGAAGAAAGAAGGAGGTTTATCCTGCGCTCACAGCTCGCAGCGAGCTCCGCCAGGGCCACACAAAGCCACTCCCCGGCGAAGGCCAGGATCTCGCCGTGGAAGTTGCCCCCGGAGAGGATCGCCCCATCGGGGAAGACCAGGGGATTATCGGTGGCGGAGTTCATCTCCACCCGGAGCCTCCCATCTGTCATCCACAGGGTCTCGAGCACCGGGCCCAGGATCTGCGGGAGGCACCTCAGCGAGTAGGGATCCTGGACATCACCGCTATAGGTATCGGTGAGGCCGCTTCCCAAAAGGAGCTCCCTCAGGTGGGCCGCCACCTCCCGCTGCCCCCCGTGAGGGCGCACGTCGTGTATACGCCGATCCAGGGGTTCGGTGCGTCCCCGGAGGGC
>JALVLL010000242.1 GCA_027027485.1 Candidatus Bipolaricaulota bacterium
TTGTAATGGGGGGGGTTGTGAGAGGCGGTGATCATGATCCCGGCAGCGAGCCCCCGGGCCCTCACGACATAGGAGAGGGAGGGGGTGGGTATGGGGGAGTCCACGATCTCCACGGGTATCCCCCGGGAGGCCATGGCCCTGGCCGCCACCTGGGCGAACTCCCGGGAGAGGAACCTGGTGTCGTAACCCACCACCACCCCGGCGTCCGCATCCCGGTAAGGGACACCCCAGTCGGTATAGATGGGGAGCTTCTTCCTGGCGGGGTCCTTTAGATAGTTCGCGGTGGCCACTGCCACCCGGGAGACGTTCCCGAAGGTGAAATCCCGGGCGATTACCCCACGCCACCCATCAGTGCCGAAACGTATCGCGTCCGCCACGGATACCTCCTTTTACCTGAGCTCCACCCTCTTCACGTGAGAGGGGAACCGGATCTCGTTCTCCTTCAGGAGCTCAATGATAAGGTCTTTCGGGATGGAAGTCTCGATCCAGAGATCATGCACCCGGGCGACGCCGTTACGCACCGGCACCCGCTCCAACGCCTTCTCGATCGCCTTCTTATAGCTGGCCCGAAGGGCCAGGCTTCTTTCCCGTTCCACTTCGCTTCTTCCTCAGTACCTGTACTCCACGGTATAGGCGAGCTCGGCCTCCCCCTTCGCCGGGACAGGGATCACGAACTTGACCCTGTGGGAGTCCAGGACCACGTAGGGGTGCGAGGAGGAGGTGATCCTCCACTCCCCGGTGAGCTCCTCGATGACCTCGACCTCGACGGTCTCGTCCTTGGCCGAGCGCAGGGAGATGCGGTAGCTCTCGCGATAGCGGTCTTTGGCCAGGCGCACGTATTCGGTCCGGACGCGCTCCCCCTTCAAGTCGAAGGCCACCCCCAGGGGAAGCTCGACCCGTTCGTCTACGGGCGTGTGGCCGATGGACGCCTCGCCCAGGAAGACGCCCTCCCCGAACACCCTGACGGTCCCCGCGGGAAGCGGGACCCCGGAGGTGTTGGTGAAACCGAGGATGAAGAGGACTCGGCCGCCCGCGAAGCGGTAGATCTCCCGGACGGGGATGGGGGTTTCCGGCAGGTACTCCACCATGCTCTCGCCGCGTGGGATGTCCACCTCGCCGGGGAGGCTATAGCGGTGGTACTCACCCACCGGGGCCACTTCGGGAGCGGGGGCCGCCGCCATGGGCATCACCGCCCTCCCTTCGTAGACCCCGCCGCCCTTTGGACCGAAGACCTCGCCCGCGACGAGGTACACCCGGGCTCTCTGGAACGCCCTCCACGAGCCGTTGTGTAGAAGGGCAATTCCCCTCAAAAGGAGCGTCCCATCCGTGTAGTACCCGAGGTAGAAGGCCTCCCAGGAGAGCTCCCGGGCGAGATAGCGGAGCTTCACCGCTTCCGTTTCAGGCTTCGCGGAGGGATGGAGGACCAGGGCGGGGAGGCCCTCGAGGAGCGGCTTGGCCTCGGAAAGTATGCTTTCGTAATCGGGGATGAAAAGATACCCCTCGGCGGTCTCCAGGAGGAGGCCGCCCTCGGTGCCGACCAGGATCCCCCGGGCCGTACGCCCGGCATAACTCACCAGCACCTCTTCCCCCACCAGGGAATCGAGCCCCGTCTTCGGGGCGACGATCTCCCAGCTTTCGGCCTCAATTCCCTCCCAGCTCAGGGATCCCGCCACCACCGTTGCGGGAAGCCCCGCGATCACGGCCTTCCCATCCTCGAGCACGAGGGCCTTTTCCTCTTCCACGAAGGCGAACCCCCCCTGATAGAGGGTCACCGTGGTCTCCGCTGATGCCACCAAACCGAGGGAAAGCGCGAGGAGCGCTAGGTACCGCATGGAGATCACCGCCTTTTCGCAGGTTCACGGTTATCTTACCACGGATCCACCCGAGGACAACGCCGCACCGTTGGCGAAAGGGTCGGCGGCACTTATATACTCGACCCGATGGGTTGGAAGGACCGGTGGGCTCGGATATTTTGGGTTAACTTACGCTTGAGCGGCCTCGCGGTCCTGGTGGGGGCGCTCGCGGGGTTCGGGGCAGTCCTCTTCCGCTGGTTCATCTTCTGGGTAGGGGACCTCGCCTATTACCAGACCTTCTCCCGGGTTTACCTTCCCCCTTCGGGGCACTCCCTGGGCCCGTGGGCCGTGGCCATCCCCGCGGCGGGAGGTCTTTTGGTCGGCCTCATCACCAGGTTCTTCGCCCCCGAAACCAAGGGCCACGGGGTACCGGAGGTGATGGCGGCGGTGGCTACCCAGGGAGGGCGGATCCGTCCCCGGGTGGCCTTGGCTAAGATCCTCGCCTCCGGGATCTGCATCGGGACCGGGGGATCCGCCGGGAGGGAGGGGCCCATCGTCCAGATCGGGAGTTCCCTCGGAAGCGCCCTGGGCCAGTTCCTGAGACTTCCCTCAAGCGAGCTCAAAGTGCTTGTGGGGTGCGGCGCCGCGGGAGGGATCGCCGCCACCTTCAACGCGCCCCTGGCGGGGGTGATCTTCAGCGTGGAGGTGATCCTGCTCGAGCTCCGCACCCGCTCCTTCGTGCCCCTGGTGATCTCTTCCACCATCGCCACCATGATCTCCCGGAGCTTTTTGGGGCCGAAGCCCGCCTT
>JALVLL010000243.1 GCA_027027485.1 Candidatus Bipolaricaulota bacterium
ACCCTGGCCTCCACGATCCCCACCGCCTCCAGGGCGGCCAGGGCCTCGCGGACCGACGCGCGTGAAACGCCCATGAGCTCGGCGAGCTCCTTCTCCGAGGGGAGCCTCTCGCCCACCTTGAAGACCCCTTCGCGGATGAGGCGGATGATCTGCTCGGCCACCTGGGCGGAGACCTTGGTGGGGCGCACGGGCTGGATGAGGTCGGACATGTCCCCGCGGAAAGGTTTGGCTGCCATGCTGTCAGACAATATACCGGGATCCCCAAAAAGCTGCAAGAACCGGGAGAACGGGCCAGGTTCCCATTAAGATCGCGCTGGAGGCCATGCGGGAGATCTACACCGTGGGCCACTCGAACCTCCCCTTGGAGGGATTCCTGGAGCTACTCGAAGCCTGGGGGATAGAGGCGGTGGCCGATGTCCGCCGCTTCCCCACCTCCAGGAAACACCCCCACTTCTCCCGGGAGAACCTGGAGCCGGCCCTAAGGGGGGCGGGGATCGAGTACGTTTTCCTGGGGGAAGAGCTCGGGGGATATCGGCCCGGGGGCTACGAGGCCCACATGGCCACCCCTGAATTCCGCCAGGGCCTCGGAAAGCTTGAGGGGCTCGCCCGTGCCAAAAGGACGGCCATCATGTGCGCCGAACGCGACCCCAGGGGATGCCACCGGCGCTTCATCGCCGAAGCCCTCCTGAAGCGGGGCTTCCGGGTGATCCACATCCTGGGGAAGGACAAAGCCCGCGTGGAGGAGCCGACCCTCTTCTGAAAAAAACGAAAAAGGGCGCGGGATCTCCCGCGCCCTTCGTCACCCATCACGCGTCACACATCACCCTCACGTCGAGCGGATCTCCCGGCGCATGAAGATCACGTAGGAGATGGCGAAGCATATCGAGGTCAGCGCCACGAGCCCCACGAGCTGTGGCCAGACGATGAGGAGGCTCTGGCCCAAGGGGAGGGGGCTTGTGGGGATGGAGGCCTCCTTGAGGAGCGCGGCGAGGCCCAGCCCGCGGTACTGCGGGATGAGGATCGCGGTGGTGGCTTCCTCGTAGAGGGCCACGGGAGAGAAGCGGAGGACGAGGTCCCTGATGCTCTCGTGCTTGACGAAGACATCCGGGGCCACCCCGGGCTTTATGGGGGCGATCTGGTCCGCGATGAGCCCGGCGAGCATGTAGAGGAAGAGGGTGAAGAAGAGCCAAACAGCGATGGAAGCCAGGGCCGAGGTGGCCGTCTGCCGGAAGATGATCGAAAAGAGGATCCCGAGGCTCAGCCAGAACCCCAGGTACACGACGCTTATGACGACGAACATGGCGATCCGGGAGATCTCCGCACCTCCGGGAGGGAACCCCAGCATGTAGAGGCCCAATCCGGTGATGATGAGGACGATGCTCGCCACCGCTATCCCCAGGGCGGTGATCCCCGCCAGGAACTTGCCGTTGATCCACCAGTCGCGGTAGATGGGCTGCGAGAGCACCCGGGAGACCGTCCCCCGGTTGAACTCGCTGTTTATGGCGTCGAACCCCAGGATCACCCCAATCAGGGGGCCGAAGAAGGAGATGAAGCCCAGGAACGAGGGAAGCCCCCCGGCGCCCTGGGTGAAGAGATTCAGGTAGATGTAGTCAGGTGAAGTTTTGGTCCCGCTCAAGGACTGGGCCGCCAGGTACGCCGAGGCCCCTCCCACGATGAGGATGAGGAAGAAGAAGATGATGAAGCGCTTGCTCCCCAGGTGGTCTGCGAGTTCCTTCCAGAATACGGCGCTCATGGCTCACTCCTGGAAGTACCGGAGGTAGACCTCCTCCAGGGTGTAGGCGTGCCCTTTTAGCTCCAGGAGATCCACCCCGCTCTCCAAGACAGCCCTGGAGACCTGCGGCCTCACGTCGTCCCGGGCCTCGATGCGCACCGTGTCCCCCTCGGCGTCAACGGAGACCACCCCATCGATGGCGCGGAGCTTGGCGAGGAGCTCATCGGTGACCTCGGAGACCTTGAGCTCGAAGAGGTGTGTCCCCTTTTCCATCACGGCGCTGAGCTCACCCAGGGAGCCCTGGGCCACCAGCTTCCCTCGGTGGATGATCCCCACCCGGTCACAGACCCGCTGGATCTGGTGCAGGAGGTGGGAAGAGATCAGGATGGTCATCTTCCTCTCCTCCCGGAGCCTCGTGATCATGTCCAAGATCTGGCGTGCGCCCTCGGGGTCTATCCCGGAAGTGGGCTCATCGAGGATCACGAACCTGGGATCCTTGAGGAGGACCTCGGCGATCCCCAGCCGCTGCTTCATGCCCCGGGAGAAGGTGCCGACCTTTCGGTCGGCCACGTCCGCGAGCCCCACGAGCTCCAGCACCTCCTGGATCTTCCCCCGGGCCTCGCGCTCGGGGATGCGGTTGAGGCTTGCGATGTAGCGGAGGTTCTCCCGGGCAGAGAGGTCATCGTAGAAGCCGAGGTTCTCCGGGAGGTAACCGGTGAGGCGTTTGACCTTCAGGGCCTCCCGGGTGGGGTTGTAGCCCAGGACCTTCACCTCTCCGGCGGTGGGCTCGGTGAGGCCGAGGAGGATGAGGATGGTGGTGGTCTTCCCGGCTCCGTTCGGGCCGAGGAGGCCGTAGATCTCCCCCTCACGGATCTCGAGGTCCAGGCCGTCCACGGCCTTTACGCCGTCGTAGTACTTCTTGAGGCCCTTGGCCTCGACGACGAGCATCACCGCCTCCCGAGCCGCACGAAGATCCCCGTGAGCCCGGCCACCACCGCCACGATCACCGCGACGCCGATCCAACCCCAGCTCATGGCCGCGCCCACGGTGACCCGTAGCTTCATGGACTCGCGGTCCTCCTTGCCGGCGGCGGTAAGGGTGATCTCGTAGTCGCCGGGGATGGCCCTCTCCCTGGGCTTGATGATCACTTCCACCACCTCGGGCTTGAGGGTCTTGATGAGGGGATCCAGGGAGTCGATCTTCTCGGGCTTGAACTTGACCTCCCAGCCCTCGACCTTGGAGGCGAAGAAGTCGATGTCGGTGACGGGCGCGGTGCCTTCATTCCAGATGTAGAGTTTGAAGATCCGCTCTTTGCCCGCCGTGGCCTTGATGTTGCGGGTGTCCCCGGTGCCGTAGATCTCCGCCTCGCTGGCCAGGCGCAGATCGTAGGTCCCGGTGATCGTGGCCTTGAGATCCAGAGATGCCCTCACCTCTCCGGCCTGGGCCACGAAGGTGATGGGGTACTCTCCCTTCTCCACGTCGAAGGGCGGCTTCACCACGAACTTGATCCACTCGGAGGAGTTCCCGCCCACCTTGATGGAGGTGATGTGCTGGTCCTTCCAACGGGGGGTGAAGTAGGCGGTCCATCCCGCCGGGACCTGGGCCTTGAACTCTACGATCCTGTCCTCATCGGCCTCGTTCTTTATCTGGATCTCGTACTCGAACTCCTTTCCGGCGGGGTTCTCCAGGGCGGGGTAGTCCACCTTCAGGGTGATCCCCTTCTTCTCCTCCTCTTCCTTGGGCTCCTCCTTGAGCACGTAGGTGACGGTGACCGTCGCTTCCCTCTCTATGGCCCCGTCGGCGGTGCGGGCGGTGAGTTCGAAGGTATAGTCCCCGGCCTCGGCGTCCTCGGGGGGTTTGGCACGGAACTTCACCTTTACCTTCCCTTCCTCGCCCTCCCCGGGGAGGAGGTAGAGGGCGCGGATCTCGGTGCGGGGGTAAGTGGAGGTCTCGATCCTGGGGTTCCAATCCTCGGGCCCTTTAACCTCGAAGAGGATCTCCTCCGGGGAGCTACCGTGGTTGATGAGGACCACATCCAGGTTCACTTCCTTCCCCTCGTAGAGGACGATATGTGGGTACTCGACGTAGAAGGAGAAATCGCGTTCGGGGGCCTTTCCCTGTTCCTGGGCCAAGGCCAAAAACGGAATCACTGCCAGGAAAACCAAGGCCAATGTTCGCCTCATCCCTCCCTCCTTGTGCGAAGTGGATGTATCGGAAAAATAGCGCTGGAGATATTTTTCGCCATACCGCGGCGCCGAGTCAAGGGAGGGAAGGAGAACACCGGCGGTGAGGATAGAGGAAGTCTGCAGGCTCCTGGGCCTCCCGGGGGAGGTGGTGGATCATTACCTGGGGAAGGGGATCGTCGAGCTTTATCCGCCACAGGAGGCCGCCGTGAGGAGCGGCCTCTTCGAGGGCAAAAGCCTCCTTCTGGCGTCCCCCACCGCCTCGGGCAAGACCCTGATAGCGGAGCTCTTGGCCCTGCACGTGGCCTTGGTCAGAGGGGGCAGGACCCTTTACCTCGTCCCCCTGCGGGCCCTGGCCTGGGAGAAGGCGGAGGGGTTCAAGGAGCTCTTCGGGGCCGTCGGCCTTAGGGTGGGGATATCCACCGGTGACTTCGACCGGGTGGATCCCGCGCTCGGCTCGTACGACCTCCTCGTTCTCACCAACGAAAAAGCGGACTCCATCCTCCGGCACAGGCCGTCCTGGTTCTTCAAGGGGCTGGAGGCGGTGGTAGTGGACGAGGTCCACCTCTTGGCGGACCCCTACCGTGGGCCGACGCTGGAAGTATTGCTTTCCGCGTTGAGGAAGGAGAAACCGGGGCTCCAGCTCCTCGCCCTCTCCGCCACGGTGAGCAACCCCGAGGAGATCGCCTCCTGGCTCGGGGCGGAGGCGCTGGTGAGCGACTTCCGGCCCGTGCCGCTCAAGAAGGGCGTCTTCTTCCAGGACGGGATCGTCTTCCCCGGGGAAGGCGCGCGGCCGGTGGGGGACGAGGGGAAAAGGGATCCCCTCATGGCATTGACCCTGGAGTCGCTGCGGGAAGGGGGACAGGTCCTGATTTTCGTTTCCACCCGGAGATCCACCCAGGCCGTGGCCAGGAGGCTCGCCCGGAGGGTCCGCGATCTGCTCACAGAGGAGGAGAAACGGGAACTACAGCGGCTCGCCGCCGAGATAGAAGGGGATGTGGAAGAGAGGACCTCGCTCTCGGTGGAGCTCGCCAAGCGGGTCGTGGACGGGGTCGCCTTCCACCACGCCGGCCTCCCGAGCCGCCACCGGCGCCTGGTGGAGGAGGCCTTCCGCGGGAGGCTCCTTAAAGCCCTCTGCACCACCACGACCCTGGCGGCCGGGGTGAACCTGCCGGCGCGCCGGGTGGTGATCCGGGACGTGCGCCGCTACGACCCTCCGTACGGTTCGAGCTACATCCCCGCCCTGGAGTACCACCAGATGGCCGGGAGGGCGGGACGGCCCGGCCTCGACCCCTACGGCGAGGCGATCCTCATCGCCAAGGATAGGGAGGAGTTGGAGGAGCTCCTTTCGCGATACGTCCTCGCCCCGCCCGAGGAGATAAGATCCCAGCTTTCCCAGGAAGGGGCACTGCTTTTCCACCTCCTGGGGGCCATCGCGGCCCGGTACATAAGGACCCTCACGGATATCCCCGGGTTCTTCTCCCTGACACTCTTCGCGCGGCAGTTCGGGCCGGAGGAACTCGGAACGATCTTGAGGAGGGGGCTCGAGTACCTGGAGGCGGAGGGGTTCGTGGAGGTGGCGGGGGAGAGGATCAGGCCCACACGCTTCGGCTCTCTCACCGCGGCCCTCTACGTGCACCCCGTGAGCGCGATGATCCTGCGGGAGGGGCTCGGGGAAGTTGGGAGGCGCGCGGAGCGGCCTCCCTTCTCCTTCCTCCACCTGATCGCAGCGACCCCGGACATGGAGCTCGTGCGGTTGAGCTCCAAGGACATCCCCGAGCTCGAGGTCCTCGCCGAGGAGGCGGAGTCCGCCGGGATCTTCCTCGTGGACGTCCCCGGGTTCGGGGAGCGGGGGTACAGGAGGTTCCTGGCGGAGGTGAAGACGGCCCAGGTCCTGGCGAACTGGATCGAGGAGAAGACGGAAGAGGAGCTCTACATCGATTTCGGCGTGGGACCGGGGGACCTCCACCGGCTGGTGGAGACGGCCGATTGGCTCCTCTACGCGGCGGGGAGGTTCGCGGAGCTTTTCGGGTTGCGCCTCCCGGAGCTTTCACGGCTCAGGCGCCGGGTGCGTTACGGGGTCAAGGAGGAGCTCCTGCCCTTGGTGGAGTTAAAGGGGATCGGGAGGGTGCGGGCGAGGGTCCTCTACGATGCCGGTTTCACCTCCCCGGGGAAGATCGCCAAGGCCTCCCCGGAGGAGATCGCCAAACTCCCCCACTTCGGCGTAAAGATCGCCGAAAACCTGGTGAGGGAGGCGAGGGAGGCCGTGAGGGCCTTTTTCGGGCCCACTTAGGACCTGCCGAGAAGCCCCGCAAGAATGTCCTCCAGGGCCGTCCCTTCGGGGGACCAGCGGAGCTGATCCCGGAAGGTGCGGTGGGGACGGTATCGGCGCACGAGCTCCCCCAGGCTCCCCGCGCCCTGCAGTTCGACCTGGATCTCCCCGAGCGAGGCGACCCCTAGCCCCAGGGCCTGGGCGTGGACGAGGTACCCGATCTCCCGGGGGTCGAATCCCATCAAGTAGGCGGCCACCGCGTCCACGGCGATGGGGTCCTTCCCCGCCAGGGCCACACGATGCCGGACCTCGGTCCCGGTGGTGGGCCCATTGCCCTCCATCCCTACGAAGCCATCGATCACGGCGAGATGCGGCCGCAGGTACTTCCCGAGGTGGGCCAGGGTGAGGTTTATCGCCGGGTAGCCCTGGTGGATCCTCCATTTGTCCCCGTCCAGGATCGCACCCACCACCACGTTCTTTAGCGAGAGGGTCACGATCACCGTGTCGTGGGTCTTGGGGAGGGCCACCGAGACCCGGTAGGACTCCAGGGCCGTACGGGAGACCCGTACCGGGATCCTTTCGCCCCGGGGCCCGAAAGCATGGAGGATCTCGTAGTTATCTTTGTTCAGATCGAGGAACTCGATGTCGAAGCGCTTGAGGAGCTCGGTGTAGCCGAAGTTGCGGAAGGCGCGTTCGGTATCCACCGCCGAGCCCTCCCCCAGGATCACCCTCCTGGGATCGTGGGAGGTGATGGCCTCGAGCACCGCCTCCAGGGCGTCCACGTGGGTGGAGGCGAGCTGGTTCGTGGCCGAAACGCAGTTGGGCTTTACCAGCACCACTTCCCCACGGATCTCGGCGAGGCCCTCCTCCGAGATCAAGGCGGAGAGCGCCCGTCGTACCCCCTCTGCCCGCTCCTTTACGTTCCCGACCACGAAGACCTTGGGCCCCACTACTCCCTCCTGTAGGGCTGTCCCAGGGCCCTGGGGAAGCGGGCCCTCCCTATGGCCAGGGCCACCACCGCCAGGGTAGCCACATAGGGGATCATGCGCACGAATTGGTACGGGACACCGCCGCCGAATCCGGCCACCGAGGCGAGTTGGATCGCCAGGGCATCGAAGTAGCCGAACAGGAACCCGCCGAGGAGGGCCAAGAGGGGATTGAGCTTGCTGAAGAGGACGTTGGCCAGGGCGATGAGGCCGCGCCCGGCGGGGAGGGTGGGGCTCACGGTGTGGAGCCAGTCGAGGCTCAAGAAGGCCCCGGCGAGCCCGCCCAACGCCCCGCCGCAGACCACCGCGAGGAGCCTCACCCGCTCCACCGGGACCCCCACCACGTCCGCCGCCACGGGGCTCTCCCCCACGGCCCGCACC
>JALVLL010000244.1 GCA_027027485.1 Candidatus Bipolaricaulota bacterium
GGGATCCACCTTTTGGCGCTGCTTGGGCTTCTGGTGATCCTGGGCAGCGCGGCCAGCAAATGGAGGGGGTGAGAGGAATGGTGCGCTGGGGCAGGTACGATGAGCGGATGGTGGCGAGGCTTGCGGGCGCCTTCAAGGGGCGTGGGATCCACCTTTTGGCGCTGCTTGGGCTTCTGGTGATCCTGGGCAGCGCGGCCAGCAAATGGAGGGGGTGAGAGGAAGGCGGAATTTTTATAATATGTTGGTATGGGAAGTCTATGGGTTAATATCTATTTGTTTTGCGTAACTGTTGTTGGCTCTTTTATCGCGGTTACCTCACTTTTACACTTTGATTTAAAACAATTTCTTCAACCGCTTTTGACATTTGTGCCTTTAGCTTTTTTTGCTCAAATATTTGAAATCGAAATAGTTTATACACGCTGGATTTCGGCTGCGATGACCATTTTTGTAGCAACTATTTTTTTGGATAATCGCGAGCTGGCTGTAAGTACTGTGGTTTTTTCTACAGTTTTTGCTGAACTTGTACTAAATCATGACCTTTTACGTACAGATTTAAAGAAATTTTTTTGGAGAACGGCTTTCAATGTATCCCAACTTGTAATCACAGTTGAGATAGGTTTTCAAACCTTTAAGGTTTTGGGTGGAACACCTCCGCCTTGGGAAAGTTTTACGGAGTATCTGCCATTGTTAGCAACGTTTATTATTTGTTGGTTTGTTAATACAAGCTTGGTGGCAGGGATCATAAGTTTAACAGAAAGAACAAGATTCTTTTATCACTTAAAATTCGACTTGCAGCATTTGCCAATAGAATTGCTTTCCTTAAGCACTTTGGCAATTCTCTTGGCCATTGTATACAAGCTTTCCCCTTGGCATGTTCTTCTTATCGCTGTACCTTTGGCACTTATACACTACTCCTTCATGGGATATACACGCTTGCGCCGCAGTGCTACTGAGGCCTTTGAGAAGATAATGAAGGCACTCAAATGGCGGGATGAATATACTGCTACGCACTCCGAAAGGGTCGCGGAGCTTTCGGTTAAGATCGCCCGCAAACTGGGCCTCTCCCAGGATGAGATCGAACGGATAAAAGCGGCGGCGAGGATACACGACATCGGTAAGATCGCCATCCCCGATAGGATCCTTTTGAAACCCGAGGGTCTCAGCCCCGAGGAATGGGAATTGATGAAACAACACCCCCTTATCGGTGCAGATATCATAAAGGATCTCGAGGTTTATAAGGATTGCGTAGATATCGTAAAGTATGAGCATGAGAGATGGGACGGAAGCGGTTACCCGGAAGGGTTGAAGGGCGAGGAGATCCCATTGGGCGCGAGGATCGTCGCGGTGGCGGATGTATACGACGCCTTGCGGAGTGATCGACCCTATCGGCCCAAATTATCGGTGGAGGAAGCGGTGCGGGAACTTCGCAGGATGCGAGGGAAGAAGTTGGATCCCAAAGTGGTGGATGCCTTGATCGAAGTCCTGAAAGAGGAGGGTGAACTCGCCGAGGTTCCCGAAAGGGAAACCGCCGGACTCAAGGAGTTGTAATACCTAATATGCTATTAATTTGGTTCATCTTGGCAGGGGTCGTCATGGGATATTTGCGCCGGGGAAGCCTATCGCGGCTCTCCGAGCTCAAATTGCGGGGGACATGGCTTATCCCCATCTCCCTGGCCATACAGTTGCTCGTATTTCCCCTGGGGGATGCCAAACCCCTGATCGATGTCGGCACGCCCTACTGGCACGTGATCTCATATCTTCCCCTCCTCGCTTTCGTTTGGCTAAATCGTCGCTATGGGGAAATCCTCCTCATCGGTGCGGGGATTGCCCTCAACCTCATCGTTATTCTCGCTAACGGCGGTTATATGCCGGTATCGCCCTTCGCCCTGGAGAAGGTCGGCAAGTTTGAAGTGCTGGATTACTTACGGGAACACGGATTTCTTGGAAATGTGACCCTGATGGGTGAGGACACGAGGTTGGATTTCCTCGGCGATATCCTTTTTACGCCGCGTTCGTTGCCCTTCGCTTCGGCATTTTCCATCGGGGACCTTCTCCTTGGGCTCGGCGTTTTCACCTTGATCGTTCGGGGGATGTCCCCTTCCGCCTCCCGCAATACCCAAAGCCTGAAAGGCCACAGGTTCTTCATAAAGCTCCTCGAGGACCTCTCGAAAGCCGAGAGCATCCGGGAGATCGCCGAGACCGCGATCAGATACGCCATAGACATAATACCCGGGGCATACTCCGGCTCTTTCCTCCTCTGGGATGACAAAGAGCGCGTCTTCCGCTACGTCGCCGCAGTGGGCTGGGACTTTTCCGCGCTGAAAGATGTCAAGTTCAAGCGGCGGGAACTCCTGCAGGAGCTGATCGGCAGGGGATCGGATGTGGTGGTCATCGAAGACCCACGGAGGCTTCACCTCAAACACTCCCCCGAGGTGTTGCACAGGCTCCCTGAAGATATGTTCCCGCCCGTGTTCGTTTCCGTACCGATCCGTTACCGCGGAGAGGTTTTAGGGTATTTCAACATCGACGGCAAACATCCCAAGGCCTTTCGACGGGAGGACATCGAGGTCCTGCGCGATTTCCAACGGGAGATCGAGCTCGCCCTCTCCCTTTTCCTCGGCCAAAAGGAGCTCGAGGAGAGCGAGGCTCGTTTCAGGACCCTCTTCGAAAAGGCCCCGGATGCCGTTTACATCACCGATCTAGAGGGAAACATCCTCGATTGCAACGATGCGGCCTGCCTGCAGAGCGGCTTCAGCCGAGAGGAGCTCCTGCGCATGAACATCGTTCGGGATCTCGCGGTGGACCCGCCCCCCTCTGAGGCCCTCAACGAGAGGCTGAGGCGGGGAGAGAACGTCCTCTTCGAGGAACGGAAGCGACGCAAGGACGGGAGCATTTATTACACCGAGGTCGCGCTCGCCTACATACCCTATCGGGGGCGCGAGGTGGTTATCTCTGTGAACCGAGATATCACCGTGAGGAAAAGCTACGAGGACAAGGCACGCGAGCTCCTCAAGGCGTCCAAGGCCCTTTTCCTGGGGCGGTCGGGAGAGGAGGTCTGCAGCAAGGCCGTGGACTTCTGCCGTTCCACCCTGGAAGCGGATAGATGCGCGCTGTACCTCTTCAGGGACGATAAGCTCATCCTCGTGGGGAGCTTCCCGCGGGATTTCCCGAAAGAATTTCCATCCGAGGACGAGCTCCGGGAGGAGTTCGCGGGCGAAGGATACCTGGTGGTCCCCCTTGCGTTGGGAGAGGAGGCCTTCGGGTTCCTGGTACTGTGGCGGGAGAGGCCTTTTGACGCACCGGGGCACATGTTGGTGGAGCTCTTCGCCTTCCAGGTCTTGAACGCCCTCAGGGTGACCGGCCATGCGGCGAGGATCCGGGCCTTTGCGGAGCGCCTGGAGAAGCTCCACCGCGCTGGAGCGCGTTTCAACCGTTGTGAAAATGAAAAAGAGTTATGCCAGTTGGCTGTGGAGATCCTCAAGGATCTTTTGGGGTTCGATTACTGTTTGGTGGACCTCCGGGAGGGCGATTACCTTGTTCCGGTGGCGTTTTCGCAAGGGCTCCCCAAAGGGAAACCCCGCAAGTTCCGGCTGGACGAAGGGGTGGCGGGCCTCACGTATCGGGAGCAACGGACTATCTGGGGCGATCCCCGGGAGCTCGAGATAGCCAGGCCCGTGGATCCCGAGATCCGTTCCTTCATCAGCGTCCCCGTGGGGGAATACGGGATCATCCAGGTGGTGTCCACCGTAGAGGGGGCTTTCTCGGAGGAGGACGTAAAGGTAGTGGAGATAGTGGCGCAGCAGCTCCGCGAGGCCCTGAGGCGCGTACGTTTGGAGCGGGAGATCCGCGAGCAGGCCCTGCGGGACCCCCTCACCGGCCTTTACAACCGACGTTACCTCGATGTCTTCGTGAAGAAGCATCTCGAAAGGGGCGGCGGGCGTCTCGGGCTGATCATCCTGGATATGAACAACTTCAAGGAGGTGAACGATAAATACGGCCACACCGTCGGCGACAGGGTCCTGACCGAGGTGGCCGGCTTCTTGAGGGAAAACGTTGGCCCAGGGAACGTGGTTATACGCTGGGGCGGGGATGAGTTCCTGATCCTCGTGCCGGGAGCGACCCGGGAAGAGGCTTTGGAGCTTGTGCACAGGCTCGAGGAGCTGATCGCGGATTGGGGGAGCCCCGCGTGCCCGAATTTTAAATGCGGTTTCGCTGCCGGGGTTTCCTCCTGGGACCCCGAAAGCGGCCTGAGCCTCGATGAAGCCCTAAGGGAAGCGGACAGCGAGCTCTGTGCGTCCAAGGGCTCCTTTAGATCGGGGACGTGAAGGCCCGCCTTGAGGTGATCCCATGACGGAAGGAGAATTCGGGGCCATGATCGTAGGGGTAATCTCCGACACCCACGATCACCTGGACAAGCTCCGGGCGGCGTTGGGGGTTTTTAAGGAAAGGGGCATCGAGTTGGTCCTCCATGCCGGTGACTTCGTGTCCCCCTTCACGGCGATACCGTTCCGGGAGGCCGGACTCCGCGTGATCGGGGTCTTCGGGAACAACGACGGGGACAAGCTTTTCCTGAGGGAACGTTTTTCCGGTTTGGGGGAGCTCCACTTCGGCCCCCACGAGTTCGAACTCGGCGGGAGAAGGATCGTGGTCATGCACGAGCCGCGGGCCCTGGAGGCCCTCATTTCCTCGGGGAAGTACGATCTGATCGTCTACGGCCATACCCATGATGTGGACGTCCGTCCCGGGAAGCCCCTGGTGGTGAACCCCGGGGAATGCGGGGGGTGGCTGCGGGGCCGGGCCACCTGCGTGGTGGTGGACCTCGAGGCCCTGGAGGCCGAGATAATCGAGCTCTAAGCTGAAAAAGCCCTCGGCCGCATCACAACCGTAAAAGCCGACGGCCCCCAAGGAGCCATAAGGGCGCCACATTCACATCACAAGCTAAGGGCCCTACTTTTCCCCTTCCAGTGGATAGCTTCCCTCCACAAAGGTGAGCCTCAGAGAGAGGTCGCCGAGCTTCAGGCTGAGGGAGATGAAGCCCCCCACGAACTCCGCCTCCCCCAGGGAAAAGCCCGAGAACCAATCGGTGCTCGCGGGGGTAGGAGTAGCCTCCAGCTCGAAAAGGGCCCCGGCCGCGAAGCCCAGGGCTCCGAGGGAAGTCTTCAGGGAGATATCCGCCCACTTGAGCTCCATCCCCTCCATGGTGAGGACCGTGTTCACCGCCATGTTCTCGAGCTCGAGGCCGAGGGAAAGGGAGGAGGTGAAGGACATATCCGAGAGGGAAAGCCTGGTATACCAGGAACCGCCGAGGTCCGCGCCATAGACGCTAGCGTAAACCAAAAAGGCCGAAATCAAGGCCAAAGCGCGCCCCATCTTCGCCTCCTTTACCCGGTTCAGAATATACGGCCGCGGGAGGCCCTTGTGAAGCCCTATCCCCCGAAATACTCCCTTAGCACCCCCTCGGCGGGCTTGCCCTGCGGGGTATAACCGGTGTCCCCGGGCCCACCGGCATCGGGGTCCACCTCCCAATGCCAGAAGAAGGCACCGGCGAACCACGATTCCTTTCCCCACACCGCTTCGAAGAAGGCCCGGTATCCCAGTGCCTGCTCCTGGGGATCGGGCTTCCCGGGGTTATCCCACCTCCAGGGTTCCCGCAACGCACCGTCCACGCTCCGGTAGCCTATCTCGGTGAAGAGGATCGGATTGCCGACCCTCTTGGCGAGGCACCCGAGTCCCCTCAAGGGCCCGTTCCAAGCCCGCACGAGCTCATCCAAGGATGGGGAGAAGGACCCCGTGAGGGGGTAATAGGCGTCGATCCCGACGTAATCGAGATCTTTCCAGAAGGGAACCTTCCACATCTCCCCGTCCCAGTTTGCGGCGTAGGTGAGGGGGCCGGGATAGGTCCTCCGGATTTCGCGGATGACGGATCCCCACTCCCGGACCCTTCCCATCGTCCCCCCGAGCTCCACCCCGACACAGAAGAGGTCCACCCCCTCCGCGGCGGCCAAGGCCGCGTACCTCAGGATGAACTTCCGATACGAATCGAACCATGCCCGCCACTTCTCCTCTTCCCGGCCGAAGTCGATGAGGCCCCTCCAAGTCCCGTCCAAGACGTCGAGGTGCGGCTTCAGCATGACCCTGAAGCCGAGTCCTTTGGCCCATCGGATGATGGTCCGGAGGTCGTCCATGGTGGGGGTGCGGCTTTCCTCCAGGCAGAGGATCTCGGTTGAGTCCCTTTCCCGCTGGTAACAGGTGACCACCACCGCCACCCAATCGGCGCCGGTCCGCCGCAGCCCCAAGAGCGATTCCCTGGCCTCGGGCCGCGCGTAGAGCCCGTGCCACCATGCCGCGACGTTCATGCCCTCCATAAGCCCCGCGGCCGCGCCGGGGACCCACAACGCCAACATAACCGCCACTATCGCAAATGTCCGCATGGCGCAGGCCATTATCCTGGAAGGGGATTCCGCGGCAAAGTTATGATCTTGGGCGTGCTGCGAAGACTGGACCGGTACCTCTTCCGCGAGGTCATACCCCCCTTCGGGGTGGCGCTCCTGGCGTTTTTGGCTTTCATCGCCCTGCAGGTGGTGATCTACCTTTCGGATGCGGTCCTCTCCCGGGGCGCCGGGGTCGATGAGCTCTTCCGGCTCCTTGGCCTCAAGCTCCCCACGCTCCTCACCCTGGCCATCCCCGGCGGGGTGCTTTTGGCGATCTTTTGGGCCCTGGGGAGGCTTTCCTCTTCCCGGGAGCTCATGGCGTTCCAGGCGGTGGGCTATCCCCTGCGGCGGGTGATCGTCCCCATCCTCCTTTTCGGGTTCTCGATGAGCTTGGTTTCCTTCGCACTGTCGGAGTTCCTGGTCCCCCGGGCGGAGGAGCTTTACCGCCGCGAATACATGAAGCTCATGCTCGGCGGGAGGGAGATATCGCCCCGGGAGGAGGTCTTCTTCCGCGGCCCTCGGGGGAGCATCTACTACATCCACAGCTACCAAGGGAGGAGGGCCCGAGGGGTGGTGATCTACGACGTCGCCGGGAGGGTGGCCCCACCGGCCGGCGATTTCCCCGCGGTGATCACCGCCGAGGAGGCCGGGTTCTCCCCGGGAGGGGAGCTGGAGCTCCTCCACGGCAGGATCCTCCACTTCGATGAAGGGGGGAGGCTCCTCAGGGTGGAGGGGTTCGAGCGGCTGCGGATAGAGGTGGGGGCCGATGTGGAGAGATTGATCCTCGGCGGGAGGACCCCGGCCCAGATGTCATTGCGTGAGCTCTCCGCCCGGATCGAGGCCATGAGACGGGCGGGGATGGATCCCCGGGGCCTGGTGCTCGAGTTCCACGCCAAGATCGCTGTGGCGGCGAGTTCGTTCCTCTTCGCCCTCTTCGGGGCCCCGGTGAGCCGCCCGGCCCACGCCGCCGAGGGCTGTCAGTGCGCCCTGGACATGTTCCACGCCCTGCAGACGCTCAAGCCGCTGGCTGCCGAGCGCGACATCGACCTCGCCATCGGCGTGGGCCTCAACAC
>JALVLL010000245.1 GCA_027027485.1 Candidatus Bipolaricaulota bacterium
GGCGCGAGGGGCGGCTCGTATTCCTCTTCGATCCTCAGGAGCTCGTTGTACTTGGCCACCCGCTCGGAGCGCGACAGCGATCCGGTCTTTATCTGCCCGCAGGCGGTCCCCACGGCGAAGTGGGCGATGGAGGTGTCCTCGGTCTCCCCGGAGCGGTGGGAGATGATGGCGGTGTAACCAGCGCGGTGGGCGATCTCCACGGTCTCCAACGTCTCGGTAACGGTGCCTATCTGGTTGAGCTTGATGAGGATCGAGTTCGCCACGCCAAGCTCGATCCCCCGGCGGAGCCTCGAGGGATTGGTGACGAAGAGGTCGTCCCCCACGAGCTGGATCCTGTCGCCCAAGCGTTCGGTGAGGAGCTTCCAGCCGTCCCAATCCTCCTCGGAGAGTCCGTCCTCGATGGAGACGATGGGGTAGCGCCCCACCCACTCCTCGTAAAGCTCTATGAGCTCCCCGGCGGAAAGCTCTCCCCCAAGCCGATATCGCCCGGAATCCGCGTCGAAGAACTCGGTGGCGGCACAGTCCAGGGCCAGGGCCACATCCTTTCCGGGCTCGTATCCGGCCTCCTCTATGGCGCGAAGGAGAAACCTCAGGGCATCTTCGTCGTTGGGGAGGTTGGGGGCGAAGCCCCCCTCGTCACCCACGGCCACCGAATACCCCTCGTTCTTGAGGAGTTTCTTCAAGGTGTGGAAGATCTCGGCCCCCATACGGAGCCTGTCGGCGAAGGCCTCCCCACCTATGGGGACGATCATGAACTCCTGGATCTCGAGGTTGTTATCGGCGTGGGCGCCTCCGTTGAGGACGTTCATCAGGGGGACGGGCATCTTGCCGGCACGGATCCCGGAGATGTAGCGGAAGAAGGGGATTCCGAGGTGGGCCGCGGCGGACTTGGCCACCGCCAAAGAGACCCCCAGGATGGCGTTGGCCCCGAGGCGGGACTTGTTCTCGGTGCCGTCGAGCTCGAGGAGCAGCTGGTCGATCTCCTCCTGGAGGAGGGGATCCATCCCCACGACCTCGGGGGCGATGATCTCGTTCACGTTGCGCACCGCGCGGCGAACGCCCTTGCCGAGGTACCGCTCTCCCCCGTCCCGGAGCTCCAGGGCCTCGTAGGTCCCGGTGGATGCCCCGGAGGGCACGGCGGCACGGGCGCGGACCCCGTTGTCCAAGGTGATGTCGACCTCGACGGTGGGATTCCCGCGGGAATCCAGTATCTCCCTGGCCCAGACCTCTTCTATGGTGGCCATTGTCCCTCCTATATTCGGTAGGTTTGTCTCGCCTAGTGTAACTTAAGCCCGCCCACCCGGGGAAAGGAATATCGTCACCACCGAAAGAAAAAGGGGCCGGGGAACCCGGCCCCTTTTCAAGCCCTTTCCGTGATCTATCAGTCCTCGATGTAAAGGAGGTCCAGGTGGAGCTCCATGGTGAGGTCGAGGACGAGCCCCTTGACCTCCTTCTTGGCCACTACATAAGCCTGCTGGAGGTTGGCCCAGAGCGGGATCCAGGGCACATCGTAGGCAGAAAGGATCTGGATGGCCTGGTAGAGCTTCGCGGCCCGCTCATCGTCCACGGTGGAGAGGGCGACCTCCATGATCCTCTTGTAAGCGGGGTAGTTGGGGTGGTGGTTGAAGTAGGTCCCCAGCCCCTCGGGGGCGCCGGTGAGCCACGGGTCGAGGAAGTTGGAGGCTTCGAGGTAGTCGGGGTACCAACCCAACAGGAACATGTCGAAGCCTCCCTGGGACATCCGCTCGGTGTAGGCGCCCCACTCCAAGGACTGGATGGTGATCTCCACCATCCCGGTATCCTCGATGGACTGCTTCAGGACCGCGGCCACATCGGCCTCGGTGGTGCCGTAGTGCTTGGGGGTGTACCACAGGTTCAGCTTGAGCTTGTTCTCCTCGGAGTAACCAGCCAGGCGCAGGAGCTCCTTGGCCTTATCGAGGTTCCTCTTGGGGAAGACATCGATGGACGCGCCCGCAGGAGGCATCCCCTTGGGGACCATGGTGTAGATGGGCTTGTTGAGGTTGGAGAACACGAGCTCGCAGATGGCATCGCGGTCCACCGCGTAGGCGATGGCCTGGCGCACGAACACGTTGTCCACCGGGGGCTGGGTCACGTTGAAGAGGATGTAACGGATGGAAGCGGAGGGACCGGCGATGACCTGGAGATCAGGGTTCTTCTGGAGATCCACGAGGTCGATGGGGTTCAGGGTGCGGAAGGCCACATCGATGTCGCCGGCCTCGATGGCGGCACGCAGGGCAGCGGCATCGGAGTACATGGCCCAAACGATCCTCTTCGTCTTCGCCTTCTTGCCGAAGTAGGTGTCCACGGCCTCGAGCACCACGCGCTCGTCGGGCACATACTCGACGATCCGGTAGGGACCGAGGCCCACGTAGTCCTGGCCGGTCTCGCAGAACTTGTCCTCTGGCGCCTTGGCGTAGATGAGGGCGGGGATGACGCTATCGGTCATGCGGATGAGGAAGGTACGATCGGGATACTTCAGGTAGATCCTTACGGTGAGGTCGTCCACCACCTCGATCCTATCGATGGGGTCGGCGATCAGGAAGACGCCGCCCTCGGGGCCGTTCAGGCGGATGGTGCGCTCCAGGGCCCACTTAACCGCATTGGCGTCACAAGGGGTGCCATCCCAGAAGGTAAGCCCTGGGCGGATGTGGAAGGTGTAGACCATGGCGTCCTCTGAGATCTCCCAGGACTCCGCCACCGCCGGGATCACCTTGTTGGTCCCCGGCTCGAGCCCGACCAGGGCCTTGGTGGTGTGGCGTAGGATGTGCCAGGTGAAGTGGTCATAAGAGTTCGCGAAGGCGAGTTGGGTGATACGATCGGTGGTGCCCAGGATGAGGATATCGCGTCCAGCCAACGCTCCAACGGCCATTCCAAAGACCAAAACCGCTGCCAAGATCTTCCTCATAATACACCTCCTTAAAGGATCAAGCGGAAACAGAGCGTCTTTCCGCCTATCACCTCCCCTGTCAGTCCATAATTATAGCTAATTCCGAGGCCCCAAGGTAGTCTCAGCCCACTTTCTTTCTACGTCTCTTGGGATTGAGGAGGTCGGACACCGCCTCCCCGATGAGCCCGAACCCCAGGGAAAGTGATAGGATCATGAGTCCGGGGAAGGTGATGAGCCACCAATACCCCGCCTGCAGGAACCTTTGGCCGTTCTGGATGTCGAACCCCCAGTCCGGAGCCGGAGGGGGAAGGCCGTATCCCAGGAACGACATGGCCGCCTCGGTGAGGATGGCGTCGGCGATGTTGAACGAGGAAACCGCCATGATGGCGTTCACCGTGTTGGGGGCGATGTGGCGCAGAAGGATCCTGCGCCAGGGCGCCCCTACCGCCCGAGCCGCCTCGACGAACGTCTGCTCACGCACCTGGAGGACCTCGGCCCGGGTCACCCGGAAATAGGTGGGGACGTAGACCACGGCTATGGCCATGATCATGGGAACGAGCCCCGGCTGCATCACCGCCACCAACGCGATAGCCAGGATCATGGAGGGGAAGGAGTAGATGGCGTCCATGGTTAGCGAGAGGACGCGGTCCAGGAGCCCCCCGGCGAAGCCCGAGATCCACCCCAGTATCGAACCTATGGTGAGGGAGATGGCGATGGAAGAGAAGGCCACGACTATGGGCGCCCATCCCCCCGAGATCACCCTGCTGAAGACGTCCCGCTGGAGGTGGTCGGTCCCCATCCAGTGCTCGGCCGACGGGGGAGCGAGGCGGGGGAACTCACGATAGCTCTTCGTGGGATCGTAAGGGGGGATGCGGCGCGTGATCCCGTAGGGGTCGTCGGGATTGCCCGTGGGACCACATATTATCGCCATGATGATGTGGGCCGCGACGATGGCCAGGCCTATCTGGAGGAGCCGGTGCCGCTTGAGCGGACGGAGTAGCTTGAAGATTGGCGAAAAAAGAAACCTCGTTACCTGCATCAGTACCTCACGCGCGGATCGATTATCGAGTAGAGGATGTCCACGATCAGGTTAACGGTGGTTATGAAGATCCCGATGAAGACGATGGTCCCCTGGATCGCGTTCCAGTCGCGGGCATCGAGGCTACGCACCAGGAACCCCGCGACCCCCGGCCACGAGAAGACCGTCTCCGTAAGCACGGCCCCGCCCATGAGGATCGCGAACTGAAGCCCCAGCACGGTGACGATCGGGATGAGGGCGTTGCGCAGGGCGTGCTTGAGCACCACCACCCTCTCCTTGAGCCCCTTGGAGCGGGCGGTGGTTATGTAATCGGCATCCAAGACCTCCAGCATCGCCGCCCGGGTCATCCGCCCCAGGAACCCCGTGAGGGCGATCCCCAGGGTGACTGCCGGGAGAATTAAGTGCTTGATCACATCCAGGAGGAGCTTCCAGTCACGCAGGATTATGGCGTCCAGGAGGTAGAAGCGCGTGATGGGGCTGAAGGTATAGGCGTAGATCCCCGACACCCGTTTGGCCACCGGAAGCCAGTTGAGCTGCACGGCGAAGATCATCTGCAGGATGAGGCCGAGCCAGAATATGGGGATGGCAAAGGATCCGATGTGGAATATGCGGATGGCGTGATCGGTGGCCCTATCGGCCCTCACCGCGGCCCAAATCCCGGTGGTGATCCCGAACAAAGCGGCGAAGAAGATACCCCAGATGGCAAGCTCCAGGGTGGCGGGCAAGCGCCTGAATAGCTCCTTGATCACCGGCTTTCCCGTACGGGAGGAGCGGCCGAAATCGCCGTGGAGGATCCGCCAGAAGTAGTTGACGTACTGGGTCCCCAACGGCTTGTCCAGGCCCCACTCCCTGCGCCGCTGTTCGATGAGCTCTGGGGAGACGTTGCGCCCGCCGAGCATCGCCAACACCGGATCCCCGGGCATCAGGCGCAACATCAGGAACACAGTGGAAAGGAGGATGAAGAGCATGGGGATCGTGAGGAGGACCCGTTGGATTATGTATTTCACTACGCTGCTTCCCATCCACCCCCTCCAGGACCAGTGGAAGCTTATTCCCCAGATCCCCTGAGCTCAAGCTTCCCGGGCCGATCCGAAGTGCAATTACCTTCAACCGGGGAAGAAGCACCTTACCCGATGCCCGGGTGAGACCTCGGCTTCGGGAGGGGCCTCGCGCGCGCATCTTTCTTCCGCCCGCGGACAGCGGGGGTGAAAGCGGCACCCGGAAGGAGGGTTCAGGGGATCGGGCACGTCCCCCGATAGGATCGTCCTCTCCCTCCCGCTTCCCGGGGCCACGGAAAGGAGGGCCGCGGTGTAGGGATGGGCGGGTCGGACGAGCACCTCCTCGGTATCGCCATGTTCCACCTCCACCCCGAGGTACATCACCGCCACCCCATCCGAGAGGAAGAAGGCATCGGCGAGATCATGGGTGATGAAGAGGTAGGAAAGCCCGAGCTCCCCCTGCAGGTCCCGGAAGAGGTTCATGATCCCCGCCTTGATGGAGACGTCCAGGTTGGAGACGGGCTCGTCCAGGACGAGGAGCTCGGGCCCCAAGATCAGCGCGGCGGCGATGGCCACCCGCTGCCTCTCCCCGCCGGAGAGCTCGTGGGGGTACTTCCCGAGGAAGTATTCGGGGGGAACGAGGCCGGCCAGTTGCAGGGCCTCCGCGATGCGCCCCGGATCACGCTTGAGGCCGTGTATCCTGAGGGGCTCCTCCACTATGCTCCCCACCCGCATCTTGGGGTTCAGGGACTCATACGGGTCCTGGAACACGATCTGGGCCCGACGGCGGAACTCCCTCAATGCCTTCCCCCTCATCTTCAACACATCCGCTCCCCGAAAAAGGACCTCCCCTTCCACGTGTTCGAGCAACCCCAGGACCGCCAATCCCGTGGAACTCTTTCCACATCCGGACTCACCCACCAACGCCAAGGTCCGTCCCTCGGGGAGGGCGAAGGAGAGGCGATCCACCGCCACCAAAAACCTCCGCGAGAGGAGGGCGGAAAGGCCCGCCGCCGCGGGATAAGAAACGGTGAGCTCACGCACCTCGAGGAGGAGCATCGTCCCTCCAGTTGTGACAGGCGACCATATGACCCTCGCGGGCCCATTCGGGCTCGGGGAGGGCCTCGCCGCAAATTCCCGTGGCCCGATGGCACCGCGACGCGAACCGACAGCCCGGGGGCGGAGGCGCGAGGCGCGGCGGGGAACCCGGTATCGTCTCCAGCCGCCTCCCCCTGACCCCCAACCTCGTCACCGCGCCCAGGAGCTTCCGTGTGTAGGGATGCAGGGGATTCCCGAAGAGCTCGGCGGTGGGGGCCACCTCCGCGATGAGGCCGGCGTACATCACCGCGATGCGGTCACAGATCTCGGAAAGAAGCAGAAGATCGTGGGAGATGTAGATCAGGGAGAGGCCGTAATCCGCGCGTAGGTCCTTGAGGAGCTCGATGATCTGGGCCTGTACCATCACGTCCAGGGCGGTGGTGGGCTCGTCGGCGATGAGCACCGCGGGGTGACACGCGATGGCCATGGCGATCACCGCCCGCTGCCGCATACCCCCCGAGAGCTGATGGGGGTAATCCCCCAGGCGCTTCGGGTCTATCCGCACCCGCTCCAAAAGTGCCCCGGCCTCCTGAAGCGCCTTTCTGCGCGGATAGCCCAGGTGCACCTGCAGGGGCTCGGCGATCTGGTAGCCGATGGTCTTGGTGGGGTTGAGGGCCTCCTGGGCGTTCTGGAAGACCATGGCGATCCTGCGCCAGCGGATCCGGGACATCTCTTCCTCCGGGAGCCCCAGGATCTCGACGCCCTCCAAAATCGCCTCCCCGCCTATCTCGGCGGTCGCGGGGAGGATCCGCATTATAGCGGCCGCTGCCGAGGTCTTGCCGCAGCCTGACTCCCCCGCCAGCCCCAACACCTCACCCCTGGAGAGGGAAAAGGAGATGCCTCCCACTGCCTCCACCGCGGCGGAGGGGGTGCGGTATGTGACCCGGAGGTCCCGTACCCCGAGGAGTTCGGCCATCAGATCACCACCTGCCCCCGCCGGAGCTTTGGGTTCAGGGCCTCGTCCAGGGTGTTGCTGATGAAGGAAAATCCCAACACCACCAACATGATGCAGATCCCCGCCGGGAGGAAATACCACCACGCCCCGATGGATACCGCCCCGGTCTCGAAGGCGTAACGGATGATGATCCCCCAGCTGAACTTGGTGGGGTCCCCCAGGCCCAGGAAGCTCAGGAAAGCCTCCGAGAGGATGGCCAGGGATGTCACCAGGGTCATGTTGGCGAAGACCAGTGGAAGCACGTTGGGAAGTATATGGCGGCGCATGATGTAAAGGGGGCTTGCCCCCAAGGCCCGCGCCCGCAGGACGAACACCCGCTCCTTGATGGAAAGGGTCTGGGAGCGGGTGATGCGGGCGGCCTGGGTCCACTGTACCAAACCGATGGCCAGGATGATGTTTCCCAGGGATCGCCCCATGAGGGATACGATGACGATGGCCAGGACGATGAAGGGCATGGAAAGGAAAGAATCGGTTACGCGCATTAAAACCGCGTCCAGTACCCCGC
>JALVLL010000246.1 GCA_027027485.1 Candidatus Bipolaricaulota bacterium
CCCCTCGACCCTCACCCCCTCCCTGCGGAGCCTCTCGGCGAACTCCTCCGGCCCGGCGAACTCCCCCTTCCCTACGGCCCCCGAGGCGTGCACCACGCGGTGCACCGGGAGCTCATCGGAATGGGATGAGAGCCATCCGGCCACGAACCTCACTGCGGCCGGGTCCCCCAAGGCCTCGGCCAGGGCCTTGTAGGTGGTCACCTTCCCCGGGGGGATCTGGAGCACTAGATCCCGGAGGGCGGCCTCCACGTCGGGTATCTCTATCCTGGGCTTACCCATTCCCTGAGTCGCAGGGACAGCGCGGCAGGACCTCGATCCGGAGGGAGAAGGGCTCGGAGAGGTCGCCGTTGTCGTCCTCGGCCTGGACGGAGACCTCATAGATCCCCGGCTCGGTGTAGATGTGGCTTATCCCGGTGACCGGGGTGGTGGCGGTCTCCCCGTCGCCGAAGTCCCAGTGGAGAAACCTCACCTCTCCGTCCGGGTCATAAGCGTCCACGTAGAAGCGCAGGTCGTGTCCAACGTGGACGATGTAACGGTCGGCGTAGAAGTAGCTGATCACGGGGGGCTCGGAGTTCACGTGGACCCCTATACTGTCGACGTCCTCGGATCCATCCGCTCCCTTGACCTCGAGGGTAACGGTGTAGTTCCCGGGACGGGGGTATACATGCTCCACGACCTTCCCCTTGGCCCCGTTCCCGTCGCCGAAGTCCCACAAGAACTCGACTATATCCCCCACGGAATCCCGGGCGGAGAAACGCACTTCGAGGGGGGGATCTCCCCGTGGAGGGGAGGGGTCGGTGCGGATGACGGCCACGACCGGCGACTCCTCCCGGATGAAATCGCATCCAGCAAGGAAAAGGGCGACCGCGATGCCCAACAGGACTTTCCCCCTCACATCCCCTCCCTCGTTAACTTTGCCCCAGCGTTTGCGCTCCATCAAGGGAATCCAATTCCTCGGCCCGGGAGCGTCGGGGATTCATCCGGATGGCGATCCGCGGTATCCTGGACCGTGTGGGGAACGGTATCCATGCACCGGGGGAAAGCCGGTGAGCAAGCGGGAGGTGATAGCCCGTGAGGGCAGCTGTTTCGGCGTTCATGGTGCTTCTCCTCGGGGTCTGTATCCTCGCCGACACCACGCCTCCCACCTCGGCCCACGCGATCTCGCCCGCGCCGAACGAGTTCGGCTGGAACAGCTCCGCGGTCACCGTGACGATCACCGCCACCGATACGGAAAGCGGCGTGAGGGAGATCCGTTACATCCTGGACGGCGGTCCGGTTCGGGTGGTCCCCGGCCACAGGGCCGAGGTGGCGATAACGGCCGAGGGCGTCCATACCTTGGAATACTGGGCCGTGGACAACGCGGGGAACGAGGAGACTCCCCACAGATCGGCAAAGGTGAGGATCGACCTCACCCCGCCCCTGATCTTCATCGAATCCCCGAGTGAGGATGCCACATACATCCTCCACCAGCCCGTGGAGGCCAGCTGGTTCGCCTTCGATAACCTCTCGGGGATCCTCGAAGCGAAGGTGGTCGAGCCCGAGGACGAAGAGGAGCTTACCGGGGAGGTGGGAACGCGGGTCTTCAGGATCGAGGCCACCGACCGGGCGGGCAACGAGGCCGAGCGGGAGCTCGAGTACCAAGTGGTCTATGTGGTGGAGGCCCGGGGAGCCTCCGGGGGATTCCTGGACAGGGCCTTGCCGGAAAAGGAGCGGGTGCCCCTGGGCAAGCTCCCCCTCTGGGCCCGCTACCTTCGGGGGGAGCCCGTGGTGGTCTCCTTCGCGCTGGAGGACTACTACGGCAAGCCCTATCCCGATGAGGTCCCCACCCTCACCGTGACCGAGGTCCGTTTCGAGGACGGCAGGGAGAAGCACGTGATCTGGAGCTGGCTCGCCATCCCCTTCGTCCCCGAGGAGGGGGCCTACAGGCTCGTTTACCCCACGGCGGAGCGCTCCCCCGGGGTCTACGACCTCTGGATAAGCTTCGGCGATGGGAGACACGTGCGCGTACGGATAGAGATCGTCCCGCCCCCGGAAAAGGGCTGAAGCCGGGGCCCCGGGCCCTAAGGCCCCCACGTTATACTTGGCCTTGGCCATGGAGACCGTGATCGGCCTGGAGATCCACGTACAGCTGAAGACGCGGACCAAGCTCTTTTGCCCCTGCAGCACCGACTACTTCACCGCTCCCCCCAACACCCTCACCTGTCCCGTGTGCCTGGGGATGCCCGGGGCACTTCCGGTCCTCAACCGCCGCGCGGTGGAGCTCGCCCTGAGGGTGGCCATGGCGCTGGGGGCGGAGATCCGGGAGCTCTCCCGTTTCGACCGCAAAAATTACTTCTACCCCGACCTCCCCAAGGGCTACCAGATCACCCAGCGGGAGTTCCCCCTGGCTCAAGGGGGATCGCTGAGGTTCCGGCTGGACGGGGAGGAACGTTCCGTGCGCATCCGCGAGATGCACCTGGAGGAGGACGCGGGGAAGCTCATCCACACCGATGAGGGGGCCCTGGTGGACATGAACCGCTGCGGGGTCCCCCTGGTCGAGAT
>JALVLL010000247.1 GCA_027027485.1 Candidatus Bipolaricaulota bacterium
ATTAGGTGCTCCTCGTCTTCCTGGAGCCGGAGCTCATCTCGGGGACGATGTTGCTCTTCCACATCGATCCCGTGGCCGAGAAAACACGGATGTGGATATATCTCCCCGCGGTGGGAGTGGTGCGGGAGCTGGTCGGAGAGGAGCTTGAACAGCAGGAGCTCATCCCCGGGACCGGCCTTCGCGGCGAGGATATCACCGGCGGTTTCGCTTACCGGGAGGACTACACCCCCGAGCTCGTGGGCGAGGAGGAGCTCGACGGGACCCCCGCATATGTGCTCCGTCTCCTCCGAAAGGAAGGCTCCGAGGCCGAGTGGCCCAAGATCATGCTGTGGGTGCATAAGGAGAAGTTCCTGGTTCTCAAGGTGGAGATGTACGACGAATCCGAGAAGCTCTCACAGCTCATCGAGGCCTCGGACATCAGGGAAGACGATTTGGGCCCCATGGCTTACCGCTGGGAGATAAAGGACTTCACGAGGGATCTGACCGTGGTCGTGGAGGTCCTCGAGCGTGTGAAGACGGAGATCCCGGACGAATACTTCGATCCCCAGAAACTACCGGAGCTAGAGATTCCCCAAGGATCCTGATCGCCTCACGGACAGGGAAATCAAAGGGGGCGCCGTGAAGCGCCCCCCTTTCGTTACGAAATAGGGTCCCCTGTGGTCAGCTCAGGAGCTTCTCCTCGTACTCCCTCAGGTACGTGGCGCTCCTTTTCACATCGGAAAAGAGGCCCCTCACCCGCTCCACATCCCGAGTGGTGATCTTCCCGTGGCCGTTCTCCTTGGCCACCTCTGCCGCGGGGCGGATCATCTGTACCGCGTACCGGAGCGAGCTCTCAGTTCCGATCCGGGTAAGGAGCTCCAGGGCCTCCTCCTCGGCCTCCACCCCTTCCTCACGCATCCGGATCTTCAGGATCTCGCGGACCTCCTCCGCTTCGTAGGGGCGGGTGGTGATGATGAGGAGGCGGTCCAGGAGGTCTAGCGGGACCCCGTGGGGCGAGGGGATATCGGTGCCGCGGACCTTGGTGATCCCACGGTTGCTGGCGAGGATGATCACCGGGGCGAGCTCCGACTCCATGGCCCGATTGAGGAAGGCAAAGGCTTCGATATCGAGCATGGCCACCTCGTCGATGAACAGCACCCCGGGGATGATCTCCGCGGTCCCCTCCTCCACCCGCTCCTTCACCATCTCATCCACCCGCTGCCTGACTTCCGGGTCGATCTCGGCCCGCTCGGGGGCCCCGAAAAGGAGCGAGAGCATCCCACCTCCCCTGCGGGCGTTTATCTCATCGAGGTCGTTCAGGGTCAAGGTGTAGACGAACTCCTTCTCCTTCTCCACCGGGCCGTCGGGGCGAGGGACGGCCTTCTCGGAGAAGTCGGCGATCTCGTACTTCTCCGCGGCCCTCTCTGAGCGCCCCACCCTGATCACACGGCCCGTTTCGGCGTCGATCTGGATCACATCGCCCATGGTGATCCCCTGGTTGATCATGGACGCGGTGATGGAGCTTCCCACGTTGAAAGTGCGGCGCTCGTCGGTGGTCTCCAGGGTGAGCCGGGTCGACTCGGGGATCTGCTGGTAGGGGTTGTAGGGATGGCGGGTGAGCTTCACATCGAAGGCGGTGACCTCCCCCTCGTAGACCTTGCGGAGTTCATGCAACCGGACGCCGATGGCCTTGCGCATGGCCTGCATGAGGACCTCGGTCTTCTTCATCTCGGCGGAGTAGATCTCGGAGCCGCTCAAGGAAACGAAGGGGACGTCCTCGCCCAGCTCACGGGCGATGGCTATGGCGATGGCCGTCTTCCCCGTGCCCGGCGGGCCGGCCAGTAGTACCGCCCTGCCGGCCATCTTGCCCTCTTTGATCATGCGAACGATGATGCCGGCGGCCTCCCGGGCCTCGGTCTGGCCCACCATGCCATCTGCCACGGGCTTGGCCACGAGCCCTTCGAGCCCGAGGCCCTTGATGTGGCTGTGAGCGCCCACGCGCTCGAACCTGTCGCCGGAGATGGGCTTTATCTCCGCTGCCATCCCCTTCACCTCCGCTTCGAGGACGTCCGGATCCCCGTCAGCTTCCGCTGGCCTTTCTCCTCCAGATGACCTGCGTTTCCACATTGTAATAGATCTCGTCCGGCATAACGAACCCGAGAAGCAAGGAGGTGCCCAGGAGCTCCACGCTGGGATCACGGCCGTCCAGATCGATGCTTCCCCGTACCTCGTGCCCCTCGGCGTCGAGATGTGCCCCGCTTGCCACCTGATACGCCGCCCAGACGAGCTCGCTGCAGTAGTACCCCTCGGCGAATATCTGCTTCTCCCCTTTAAGGATCGAATCGAGGTCGTAAGGCTGCCCGATCTTTCCCTCGGCGAACCCCACCGCCCTTTTGCGCACGAGCGGCGAGGCCCCCACCACCCGCAGGGCGATCACGGTGGTGACATTGGAATGGCGGTAGCGGCGGACGAAGTCGTCCACGGATGCGATCCTCCTTACCCCGGAACCCACGGCCTCGATCACCGTGCCGTCGCAGGCCACGA
>JALVLL010000248.1 GCA_027027485.1 Candidatus Bipolaricaulota bacterium
CTCCGGGGTCCGGGTGGTGGTGAACCCGCTCCTTTCCTGCGCGGAACGGGGCCTTCCCCCTTGCCCCCGTTGCGCCGTGGGGGAGGACGGGGCCTGTCTCAACGTGGCCGAAGGGAGGTTCTCCCCCGGGATGCTGGGGTATTGCCGGGATCTCCCCGGCGGCTGGGGGGAGGGGTTGGTAGCCTCCCCAGAACGGATCCACGAGGTGCCTAGAGGGGTTCCCGACGCGCGGGCGGTCCTGGCCGAGCCCTTGGCCGTGGTGCTCAGGGGATTGCGGGCGGTGCCCGAGGTCGGGAGGAAGGTACTGGTGATCGGGGCCGGCACCATCGGCCTGCTCTCCCTGACGGCCATCAAGCTCCTGCGGGAGGGGACGGAGGTGCATGTGGTGGCCCGATACGGGTCCCAGGCCCGGTTGGCCCGGGAGCTTGGGGCGGAGGCGGTTCACGGTTCGGTATGGGAGGCCCTCCGAGGGGTGGGCCGTCTCTACCGGGCGCCCTTCGGGCTTCGGGCCACCCGAGGTGGCTTCCCCACTGTGATCGTGGCCGCCGGAAGCACCGGGGCCTTTTCCCAAGCCCTGTGGGCCGTCGCCGAGGGGGGAACCGTCCTCCTCTTAGGGGGCACCGGCCCCGGCCGCTTCGACCTCTCGCCGCTCTGGTTCCGCGATCTCGTGGTGGTGGGGAGCTATACCTATTCCCGGGAGGACTTCCGCCGGGCGGTCAAGCTCCTGCCCGAGGCGAGGGGATGCGAGAGGCTAATTACCCATACCTTCCCTTTGGAGAGTTGGCGGACCGCCTTGGAGGTCCTGCGGCGACACCGGGGGGTGAAAGCGGCCTTCAAGCCGGGCTAGACCCAACAAACTGGTCGGAGCGACCGGATTTGAACCGGTGACCTCTGGCCCCCCATGCCAGCGCGCTACCAGGCTGCGCTACGCTCCGACCCGACATTTTAATCCTACCCAACTGCCGGCCCCTTGCCAAGATCTTTGGGGTTGAGGTTTGGGGGGCAAAAAAGAAAAACGCCGCGCTTTCCGCGCGGCGCAACTTATATATATGACACCCGGCCCAAGGGTGTCAAGGGATCAACCCTTGATGCATACCAGGGGGCGCACCCGGGCCACCTTGGCGTTCAATCCGGCCCCCACGGCTGCTTCCACCACCAAATCCACGTCCTTATAAGCAAGGGGCGCTTCCTCGGCCGCCCCGGCGTAGGAGTGGGCCTTCACGATGATGCCCTTGGCCTTCAGGTCCTGGATGATCTTCTCGCCGCGCCACTTGCGCTTGGCCTGTGCCCGGGACATGGCGCGGCCCGCCCCGTGGACCCCGGAGCCGAAGACCTTCCGCATCCCGATCTCGGTTCCCCGGAGGATATACGAGGCGGTGCCCATGGTGCCGCCCACGAAGATGGGATGGCCCACCTCGCGGTACTTGGGCGGGTTCTCGGGCCGGCCGGGGCCGAAGGCCCGGGTGGAGCCCTTGCGGTGCACCAGGACCTCCTTCTCCGCCCCGTTCACCACGTGACGCTCGAACTTCACGTTGTTGTGGCCCACGTCGTAGAGGGTTTTGATCTCGTGGAACTTGAGCCCGAAGATGGGACACAGGGCCTCGCGCACGAGGTGCGCCAGCACCTGCCTGTTGGCGAAGGCGCAGTTTATCCCGGCGTAGACGGCGGAGATGTAGCGCTGCCCCTCGGGGGATTTGATGGGGGCGCACACGAGCTCCTTCTCCCGGATGGGGATCCCGTACTTGCGCGAGGCCTTCTCCAGCTCCTTGATGTAGTCCTGGCCGATCTGGTGCCCCAGGGCCCGGGAGCCGCAGTGGATGGCGATGAGGACCTGGTCCCGTTCGATCCCGTAGGCAGCGGCGGCCCTCTCGTCGTAGATCTCCTCCACGTATTGAACCTCGAGGTAGTGGTTACCAGAGCCCAGGGTCCCCACCTGCTTGAACTGGCGCTGTTTGGCCTTGACGGAGACCGCCGCGGGGTCGGCGCCCTCCATCCTCCCGCCTTCCTCGATGTACTCGAGGTCCTCCGGGATCCCATAGCCCCGCTCCAGGGCGAAGTGGGCCCCCTTTCGCAGGACCTCGTCGATCTCCTCGATGGAGAGCTTGAGCTCCCCCTCGGATCCGAGGCCGGCGGGGATGTGGTGGAAGAGCTTGTCGGCTACCTCCTCCTTCACGGCCTCGATGTCGTGGCGGTGGAGGGGGGTGACGAGGACCCTGACCCCGCAGTTTATGTCGTAGCCCACCCCTCCCATGGCCACGATCCCGTCGTCATCGGGATCGAAGGCCGCGACGCCCCCGATGGGGAAGCCGTACCCGGGGTGGATGTCGGGCATGGCGATGGCGGCCTTCACGATCCCGGGGAGCGAGGCCACGTTCCGCACCTGCTCCAGGGCGTTCCACTCGTGGCCCTTCTGCTCTAGGAGCGGCTTTATGATGGCCTCCGAGGCGTAGATCCGCCCCGGGACCCTCATATCCCCCTCTTTGGGGATCTCCCACTCCCAATCGTTGACCTTGTTGACCTTCATCCCTTCCTCCTCCGTGCCGCTACAAGTCTACCACACATTGGGCGATGTAGTGGGAGTTCGCCTTCCCCACCCGGACGCCGTAGTAGGTGGCGGCCTTCACCTCCACGCCGGGCTTGTGGCGCTCGGGATCCAAGGGCTCCCCCCACGCCTTCCCCTTGGCGACCCAGGTCCCGTCGCGCCTCTCGATCCTCACCTCGAACCGGGAGAAGACCATCCCCTCGAGGTCCTTGAGGGCGAGGAGCTCCCCGAGCCACGAGACGAAGAGGACCTCCAGGGTCTCCGCCTCGACCTCCACCGGCACGGCCCGCTCCGGCCGCACCGCATCGATGTCCACCATCAGGGAGAACATCCCCCGGGCGGCCTCGCAGAAGGCCTCCTCCAGGGTCTCCCCGATCCCCCGGACACCGGCATCCGCCTCGTGCTCCAGGATCTCGTACGGCATCATCCCCCTCCCAGGGGAACGCGGAAAAGCGGCGTGTAGATCGGCCCCTCGGGCCTGAGGGTTGACCGCATGAGGGTGATTTCCCGGACCTCGATGGAGAGGGGTTCCGGCTTCACCCCTTGGAGCGATCCCCCGAGGTCCCTGGGGCGCTTGAAGCGGGCCAGGGTCACATGGGGCTTGGGTTCCTTGGTCTCAGGCTTGAAGCCGAGCTTCCTCACCTCCTCCTCCATGGCCGTGGCCAGCCTCACGAACTCCTCTCCCCCCTCCAAGGCTCCGAGCCAGATGACCCGGGCCCTGCCCGGGGCCGGGAAGGCCCCGAGGGACCCGAGCCTCATGTGGAAGGGGGCGAACCGGGCCGCCACCCTGTGGGCAAGCTCCCGGAGCTCCCCGACTTTCCCCTCGTCCACCTCCCCGAGGAAGCGCAGGGTGAGGTGGAGGTTCTGTGGCGGGACCCATTTCCCCTGGCCGCAGCGGACTTTGAGCTCCTGGATCATCCTCCCCAGGCGCTCCTTTGCCCTTTCCTCGAGATCCACACAGAAAAAGAGGCGCACGTCGTCGATTATACCGCAGTCCCCTCTATGGAAGCTCCGTTCCGACGGCGGTATCATCGCTTTTTAGGAGGTAGAAAATGCCAAGAAGACCCAACCGAGATCGGGAAGGGAAGGACACCGTGACCCTGAAGCTCAAGGTCGCGGAGGCCTATCAGCAGGATGTGGGGAGGGGGATCGCGCGGATCTCCCGCTCCCACATGCACAAGCTCGGGGTGCAGCCCGGTGATCCCATCGCCATAAAGGGCAACCGCCTCACCGGGGCCATCGCCGCCCCGGCCTTCCGCCAGGACGAGGGCGTGGACATCATCCGCCTGGACGGGCTTTTGCGATCGAACGCCGGCACCAGCATCGGCGACACCGTGGAGGTCCAGAAGGCCAAGTGGAAGGAGGCCACCCATGTCACCCTGGCCCCGGCGAGAAAAGGCCTTCGCCTCATCGCCTCGCCGGAGAACTTGAGGCCGGTGCTCGTGGGGCGCGTGGTGCACGTGGGGGACGTGATCTCCACCACCTCCATGCAGCCCCCGGAGTCCCCCTTCGGCGGGGATCTCTTGGTGGACCGTGTATTCCGGGACTTCTTCCAGTTCGCCTCTTTCGGGCTGGGGGAGATCCGGCTCAAGGTGGTCTCCACCACCCCCTCGGGGATCGTGCGCATCACCCAGAACACCGAGATCGAGCTCCTGCCGGAGTACGTGGAGGTGGCCGAACGCGGCCGGGAGATCCCGGAGGTCACCTACGAGGACATCGGGGGCATGAAGGACGTGATCCCCAAGATCCGGGAGATGGTGGAGCTCCCCCTCAAGAAGCCGGAGCTCTTCGATCGGTTGGGGATCGAGCCCCCGAAGGGGGTGTTGCTTTACGGGCCCCCGGGGACGGGGAAGACCCTCCTGGCCAAGGCGGTGGCCCACGAGACAGAGGCGCATTTCATCGCCATAAACGGCCCGGAGATCATGTCCCGCTACTACGGCGAGTCCGAGGAGAGGCTCCGCCAGGTCTTCGAGGAGGCCGAGAAGAACGCCCCGGCCATCATCTTCATCGACGAGCTCGACTCCATCGCCCCCAAGCGCTCTGAGGTCACGGGCGAGGTGGAGCGGCGGGTGGTGGCCCAGCTCCTCACCCTGATGGACGGCCTCAAGGAGCGCCGGAACGTGATCGTGATCGGGGCCACCAACCGCATCGACGCCATAGACCCGGCCCTCAGGCGCCCCGGGCGCTTCGACCGGGAGATCGAGATCCGTCCCCCGGACCGAGAGGGCAGGAAGGAGATCCTCATGATCCACACCCGGGGGATGCCCCTGGCCCCGGATGTGAACCTCGATGAGTACGCCGACCTCACCCACGGGTTCGTGGGGAGCGACCTCGCCGCGCTCTGCCGGGAGGCGGCCATGAACGCCCTGAGAAGGGTCCTCCCCAAGATCGACCTCGACCAGGAGACCATCCCCAAGGAGGTCCTGGACGAACTCATCGTGAAACGGGAGGACTTCGACAAGGCCCTCAAAGAGGTGCGGCCCTCGGCCATGCGGGAGGTCCTCATCGAGGTCCCCCGGGTGAGGTGGGAGGACATCGGCGGGCTCGATGAGGTGAAGCAGCTACTGCGGGAGGCGGTGGAGCTTCCCCTCAAGAACCCGGATGCCTTCCGCAGGCTCGGGATCACCCCTCCCAAGGGGATCCTCCTCTACGGCCCCCCGGGGACGGGGAAGACCATGCTGGCCAAGGCCGTGGCCACCGAATCCCAGGCCAACTTCATCGCCGCCAAGGGCTCGGACCTCCTCTCCAAGTGGTACGGGGAGTCGGAGCAGAGGATCGCGGAGGTCTTCCGCAAGGCGCGGCAGGTGGCCCCGGCGGTGATCTTCCTCGATGAGCTCGATTCCCTGGCCCCGCGGCGCGGCACGGCCTTCGGCGAGCCCCACGTCACCGAGAGGATCGTGAACCAGCTCCTCTCGGAGATGGACGGGCTGGAGGAGCTCCGGGGGGTGGTGGTGATCGGGGCCACCAACCGACCGGACATCATCGATCCGGCGCTCTTGCGCCCGGGCCGCTTCGATGAGCTCATCTACGTGCCGGTCCCCGACTACAAGGCGAGGCTTGCCATCTTCAAGGTCCACACCCGGGAGATGCCCCTGGCCGAGGACGTGGACCTGGAGGAGCTCGCCCGCCGCACCGAGGGGTATTCGGGCGCCGACATCGCCGAGGTCTGCCGCAAGGCGGGGAGGCTTGCGCTGCGGGAGGACATCAACGCCACCGAGGTCAAGATGAAGCACTTCGAGGAAGCCCTCTCCCAGACCCCGCCCTCCATCCCGCCGGAGCTCGACGCCTATTACCGGGGCCTCCAGGCGAAGCTCCGCAAGGCCTCGCGCCAGGTGGGCTTCACCCCGGCCGAGGAAAAGGCGGGGGCGGCGGTCGAGGGCTCCTGAGAGGTTCCTCGGGACGCTATGGACGGGGCGCGGTCACGCGCCCCGTTTTCTATTCCCCGGGGAAGAGCCGGTGGAGCCGCTTTATGGCCTCGAGCTTCTCGCGCCTCCCCACCTTGGCCTGGAGGATCGCCTTGCGGAGCGATGAGATGGTCCTGTCGTAGGTGGCGCGGTCCACGGGGTAGGGGGTGCCGTCCTTTCCCCCGTGGGCGTAAGAGAAGCGGGCCGGATCCCTGGTCGAGGCCGGAGCTCCCCAGATGAGCTCCGATACCAGGGCCAGCGCCCGCAATGACTTGGCCCCCAGGCCCGGGGTCTCCAACACCTCTTCGAAATCCCGCGGCGCCCGCTCGTAGAGGGAGAGGAGGACCTTCCGCATGCCCCTTGGGCTCACATCCTTCGCCGGGATGATCCCGTGCCGGCTGGGCATGACAAGTGTGGACATTCGTGAGAGCTCCTCCAGGGTCCTCTCCGGGGGCCTGGAGACGAGCTCGGGGATCGTCTCGCGGGCCGGCGCGGCTTCCCTGGCCACCAGGTTCAAAACCGCGTCCCGGCGCTCCCCCACTACCGCCGCGTGGGGTTCCTCCACGAAGCTCCGGAGCCCCTCCGATAACCAGTGGTAGCGGCGGGCCATACGGGTCATGGGGTCCATCCCCTGCTGCACCACGCACCAGCGGCCCTCCTTGTCCACGAAGAAGACGTGGTGGTAGATCTGGTAGCCGTCCTGGAGGCAAGCCGAGTCCACCTTGGCCGTCATCCTCGAGGCCCGGACCAGAGGCCCAGGATCCAGGGAGGTCCTCTCGGAGATGGAGGCCAACTCATCCGGGGTCTTCCTCGAGGCGGCCCCCTTTCCCCCGGCGGCGAAGAGGCCGATCTCCGGGCCTATCCGCTTCAGTGCCTCCTTCAGGGCCCCACATGTGGTCGTGGTGAGGCCGCTGGAGTGCCAATCGAACCCTAAAAGACACCCCAGGGCCTGGAACCAATACGGATCCGAAAGCCTCTCCAGGACCCCTTTGGTGCCGAAGGAGTCCGCCAACGCCCAGAGGATGGCCTCGGCCAGGGCCTCCATCCTCCGGAAAAGCCACCTGGGGGCCTCGCCCCAATGCAGGGGGAGGTCCGCCGTCCCCGTGCGTCTCATTCCCACCGAGACTTTAATCGCCCTTGGACCGGGGGCAAGCGCCGCGTTATAAATCGGGAACGGTGATGAAAAGGTCCGAGGTGGTGGGCTACCTGGACTGGTTGTTCCCGTCCTCCTTGGCGGAGGAGTGGGACCACTCGGGGCTCCAGGTGGGGGATCTCTCGTTGGAATGCGGGCGGGTGTTGGTGGCCCTGGACTTCGGGCTGGAGCTTCTCGAGAAGTTGTCGGGGGTGGATCTCGTCATAACCCACCACCCCCTGATCTTCCGGCCCTTGAAGGAGATAAGGCCAG
>JALVLL010000249.1 GCA_027027485.1 Candidatus Bipolaricaulota bacterium
CCTTTGGCCACATCCTGGGTGGAGCCCACCTCCGGGAAGCGCAGGATCCTCCAGGGGAGTGACGTGTGACGGGTGATGGGTGACGGGTTGGATCCCTTCTTTTCGTCACACATCACCCATCACCGATCACACCTTCACGTCTTCACCCGACGGAGGTAGATCTTCCCGGACTTTCCGTGGATCTTGGCCGAGAGCCTCTCGCGCTCGTCCCTCTTCCTCCCGGCCTCGTCGGCGGAGAACTCCACCGCGAACTCCGCCTCCGGAAGCGGGCCCTCCACCAGGGACACCGCCAGGACCTCCTCCTTTATGCGCTCGGGGAATTTTTCGAAGATCTCGGAGATCTCGCCTTCGTAGCCGAGCTCGATCCTATCGGTCACCTCGAAGCCGGCCTCCTTCCGGGCGAGCTGGATCCGGTGGATGAGCTCCCTGAGGTCCCCCTCGGCCCGTAGCTCCTCGTCCAGGCGGACATCCAGGGCCACCGTGCCGGCCGGATCGTCCACCAGGGAGAACCCATCGGCGGTGCGCCACTCCACCCTCACATCCGCCTCGGTGAGCTCCACTTCCCGGTCTTCCACCTCTAACTTCACCTTGCCCCCTTTGATCTCCTGCCAGAGCGCGGCGTGGTCCGCGGCCCTTATGGCCTCGGCTACCTTCGGTGCCAGGGGACCGAACTTGGGCCCGAGGGAGGCGAAGTTCGGGGAAAGCACCGGCACCCTCAGCCCATCGAGCGAGTCCTTGAGAACAACCTCCTTCACGTTGAGCTCGGCCTTGAGGAGCTCCCAGAGCTCTCCAGGGATCTCCTCGTCACCCGGGACCTTGAGGACGTAGAGGGCCCTTAAGGGCTGGCGGACCTTGACCTTGGCCAGGTTCCTCGCCGCGAGCCCCAGGTTTGCCACCGTCCGTATCCTCTCCATCCAGCGCTCCAGGCGCTCGTCCCTCTCCCCGGCCTCCGGCCAATCGACGAGGTGTACCGATTCGGGATCGTTCTCGGTCCGCAGGGACTGCCACATGGCCTCGGCCAGGAACGGGGTGAAGGGGGCGATGAGCGTAGCCAGGGTCTTGAGGGCCTCGTAAAGGGCGTGGTAGGCGGAGCGCTTGTCGTCGTTCCACTCCCCGCCCCAGAAGCGCGGCCGCGAGAGGCGGATATACCAGTTGGAGAGGTCATCCACGTACCGCTCCAGGGCGCGGCAGGCCTCCACCACCTTGTAGGAATCCAGGTACCCGGTCACCTCCTCCACACAAGAGGCGGTGCGGGAGCGGAGCCAGAGGTCCAGGAGGGGCCTCTTCTCGGGGACTGGCATCCCCGGCGAGAAGCCGTCGATCTCCGCGTAGAGGGCGAAGAAATCGTGGCAGTTGGCCACGGTCTCCAGGAACCCCGCTCTGGCCTTCCTCACCCCCTCCACCGACATCCGCCGCACCGTCCAGGGCGCGGACTCCGAGGCCAGATACCACCGGATGGCGTCGGCGCCGTGACGGTCCGCCACCGGCAGGGGGTCGATCACGTTGCCCCGGGATTTGGACATCTTCTGGCCCTTCTCGTCGAGCCCTAGCCCCGTAACGAGGACCCTCCTGTAGGGGGTTTCTCCGTGGAGGAGGACCCCGGTCACAAGGAGCGTATAGAACCATCCCCGGGTCTGATCGAGCCCCTCGCAGATGAAGTCCGCAGGGTAGTTCTCCCTGAAGAGGTCCTGGTTCTCGAAGGGGTAATGCCACTGGGCGGTGTGCATGCAGCCCGAGTCGAACCAGGTGTCGAGCACGTGGGGGAGCCGCTCCATCTCCCCGCCGCACTCACAGCGCAGGAGCACCCGGTCGATGTAGGGGCGGTGGAGCTCCACCGAACGGGCGAGCTCGGGGTCCAGGGCCCGCGCCGCGAGCTCATCCCGGGATCCCACCACCTCCATCCTCCCGCAGGACCTGCACTTCCAGACGGGGAGGGGCGTTCCCCAGAAGCGATCCCGGGAAAGGGCCCAATCCCGCATGGAGTTCAGGAAATCGCCGAAGCGGCCACGTCCCACGTGCTCGGGGATCCACTCCACCTTACCGTTCTCGGCGATGATCTCGTCTTTGCGCTTGGTGGTGGCGATGAACCAGGAGTCCAGGGCGTAGTAGAGGAGCGGGGTGTCGCAGCGCCAGCAGAAGGGGTATTCGTGCTCCACGGTGCCGGCGGAAAAGAGCCTTCCGCGCGCCTCGAGGTCCTTCAGGATCACGGGGTCCGCGTCCTTCACGAAAAGGCCCTTCGCCAGGGGGAACTCTTCGGTGAATTTCCCCGAAAGATCCACGGGCTGCACGAAGGGGAGGCCCTTTTCCTTCCCGAGCTCATAGTCCTCCTCGCCGAAGGCGGGGGCGATGTGGACTACCCCGGTTCCCTCATCCATGGAGACGAAATCCGCCCCCACCACCCGGTAGGCGTTGGGTACGCCTTGGGCCAGGGGGTAGAGGGGCTCGTACTCCAGGCCCTCGAGCTCCTCGCCGGGGAATTCTCTCAATATCTCATATCTGCCCTCACCGAGGAC
>JALVLL010000250.1 GCA_027027485.1 Candidatus Bipolaricaulota bacterium
GATCACATACGGGGAGCTCGTGGAGAGGCTCCTTTTGCGTGCGATATCTAGATTGCCTTGATCCCGGCATTTGCGTTAAAAAACTAAATGAACGGAGGTGATGTCCATGAAGCTCCAATGGATAGGCCACGCCTGCTTCCGCATCGAGGCGAGCGACGGCACGGTCATCATTATAGATCCCTACGATGAGTCCGTCCCCTACAAGGCCCCCGAAGGCCCGGCGGATATCGTCCTCTCCACCCATGACCACTTCGACCACAACGCCGTGGACCGGGTCAAGGGGAACCCGAAGGTGATCCGCGGCGTGGGCGAGTGGGAGGTGAAGGGCATAAGGATCCGCGGGATCCCCGCCTACCACGACGAGAAGGGCGGAAAGGACCGGGGCCGGATCACCATCTTCAGGATCTCGGTGGACGGGGTGGAGCTCGTCCACTTCGGGGACCTGGGGCACGTGATCTCCGCCGAGCAACAGAGGCCCCTACAGGACGTGGAAGTGGCCCTGATACCGGTGGGGGGCTATTACACCATCGGTCCCCGGGAGGCCCTGGAAGTGATAAAGATGCTTCCCAACCTCAAGATCATCGTCCCCATGCACTTCAAGACCGATCCCGTGAAGGATTGGCCCATAGAGCCCGTGGATGAGTTCCTGAAGGTGGTGGATCTGCCGGTGAAGAAAATCGGGGCGTCCGAGGTCGAGATAACCAAGGAGAAACTGCCCCAAGACAGGGAGGTGTGGGTACTCGAATATGCCTAAGATATCTGCGCGTGCGGCCCAGGCTCCGGCTTCCCCCATCCGCCGGTTGGTCCCCCTGGCGGACGAAGCGAAACGTCGCGGGAAAAAGGTTTATCATCTAAACATCGGTCAACCAGATATCCCCACCCCCGAGCCATTTTTGCGCGGGATCCGCGAGGCCCCGGTGCAGGTGATCGCCTACTCGCCCTTTCAGGGGCTGAGGGAGGCGAGGGAGGCGATGCGGGACTACTACGCCGAATGGGGGCTCGAGCTTAAGACAGAGGAGATCATCATAACCCAAGGGGGATCGGAGGGGGTGCTTTTCGCGTTGAACGTGACCTGCGATCCCGGGGATCAGATCCTCGTCCCCGAACCCTTTTACCCGAACTACAACGGCTTCGCGCGCCTGGCGGAGGTGGAGATCGTCCCCATAACCACCTATCGGGAGGAAGGGTTCCACCTGCCCCCCAAACAGGAGATCGAGCGCCTAATCACCCCGCGCACCCGGGCGATCCTCTTCTCCAACCCCGGGAATCCCACCGGTGCCGTCTATACCGAGGCGGAGCTCGAGATGCTCGCCGAACTCGCTTTAGAGCACGACCTCTTCTTGATCGCCGACGAGGTATACCGGGAGTTCGTCTATGAGGGGCGTTACATCTCGATCCTCTCTTTCCCCGAGATCGAGGATCGGGCCATCATGGTGGACTCGATCTCCAAACGCCTCTCGGCCTGCGGCGCCCGGATCGGGGCCTTCGTGTCAAGAAGCCCGGAGATCCTTACCGGGGCCAACCGTTGTGCCATGGCGCGCCTTTCCCCTCCCACTATGGAGCAATACGGGCTCATCGCCTTCATGGCCGACCCACGCCACCGGGAGATCCTGGAGGAAATGGTGGACGAGTACCGCCGCCGCCGCGAGGTCCTCTGCGAAGAGCTCAGGAAGATTCCGGGGGTGGTCTTCCGTGAACCGGAGGGGGCCTTCTACGTCATCCTGGGGCTCCCGGTAGATGACGCCGAAGAGTTTGTGAAGTTCATGCTCACTGACTTCCCCGGCCAGGAGACGGTGATGCTCGCGCCGGGGGAAGGGTTCTACAAGACCCCGGGTCTTGGCCGGGATGAGGCCCGGATCGCGTACGTACTCAACTGCGACGACCTCGTGCGGGCTTGCGAGCTTCTCAAAGAGGGGCTTGAGCTCTACCAGAAAGCGCAGGAAAAGGTCCGGGGTTGAGCAGGGGCAAGATCCGCCTGGATCAGCTCCTCGTGGAGCGAGGGCTTGTGGAGTCCCGGGCCAAGGCCCAGGCCCTGATCCGCGCCGGGAAGGTAAGGGTAGCGGGGAGGGTCGTCGATAAGCCCGGGACACAGGTTCCTCCCGAAGCGGAGCTCGAGATCGAAAGGCCCCCGCGTTACGTCTCCCGGGGCGGGGAGAAGCTGGAGGCGGCCCTTCGGGCATTCGGGGTGGACCCCGCGGGGAAGGTCTGCCTCGACATCGGCTCCTCCACTGGGGGCTTCACCGACTGCCTCCTGCAGTATGGCGCTGCCAGGGTCCATGCCGTGGACGTGGGGAAAGGCCTTCTGCATTGGAAGCTCCGGAACGATCCCAGGGTTGTGGTCCACGAGGGGGTAAACGCCCGCTATCTCAGATTTGAAGAGATCGGCGAGATGGTCGATATCGTCACGGTGGACGTCTCCTTCATCTCCCTCCGTTTGGTACTTCCCCCCGTGAAGCCCATCGTGAAGCCCGAGGGGGATATCAT
>JALVLL010000251.1 GCA_027027485.1 Candidatus Bipolaricaulota bacterium
GGCCGGTCTCGTCCGGCTCCCCGAGCTCCATCCTGACGCACTCCACCCCGCGAAGGACCCCGTCCTCCCCCAGGAAGCGCACCGGGTTCACCAGGAAGTGGAACTCCACCCCCTCCTCCTTCGCGTGGTGCACCTCCTCGCGGCGGGCGGGCATCTCGGCCTCGGTGCGGCGATATAGGACCATCACCTTCTCCGCGCCGAGCCTCAAGGCGGTCCTGGCGGCGTCCATGGCCACGTTCCCCCCGCCCACCACGGCGACGCGCCTGCCGACCTTGATGGGGGTGTCGTACTCGGGAAAGAGGTAGGCCCGCATGAGGTTCACCCGGGTGAGGAACTCGTTGGCGGAGTAGACCCCCACCAACGACTCCCCGGGGATCCCCATGAAACGGGGAAGGCCAGCACCGCTTCCCACGAAGACAGCATGGAACCCATCTTGGAAGAGCTCATCTATCGTGACGGTACGCCCCACCACCACGTTCAGGCGGATCTCCACCCCCAGCCTCCTCACGTTCTCCACCTCTCTGGCCACGATGGACTTGGGGAGGCGGAACTCGGGGATGCCGTAGGTGAGGACCCCCCCGGGCTCGTGCAGCGCCTCGAAGATGACCACATCGTGGCCGAAGCGGCGGAGCTCAGCGGCGCAGGTGAGCCCCGCGGGCCCCGATCCCACCACCGCCACCCGGAAGCCGGTGGGCTCCCCCAACGGGGGGATCTCCACCCCGTGCTCGTACTCCCAGTCGGCGGCGAACCGCTCCAGGCGGCCTATGGCCACGGGCTCGAACTTCTTGGCCAGGGTGCAGACCGCTTCGCACTGGGTCTCCTGGGGACATACCCGGCCGCAGATGGCGGGGAGGTAATTGTCCTCCTTGATCACCCGGATCGCGCCCCGGAAATCCCCCTCGGCGATCTTTTTTATGAACTTGGGGATCTTGATGTTCACCGGGCACCCCTGGATGCAGGGGGCGAGCCGGCACTGGAGGCAGCGCTTGGCCTCCCGGATCGCCTCCTCCGGGGTATAGCCGAGGGGGACCTCGCGGAAGTTACGGACCCGCTCCCCGGGGGGCTGTTCCCGCATGGGGGTCTTCTCGGGGACGATCTTCATATCCGCTCCTCCACGGTCCCGAGATAGTGCTTGAGGGCCCGCTCCTCGAGGTCCCGGTACATAGCCAGGCGCGCCAGGAAAAGGTCCCAGTTGACCTGAGTCCCGTCGAACTCGGGGCCGTCCACACAGGCGAACTTGGTCTCCCCGGCCACCTCCACCCGACATACGCCACACATCCCGGTCCCATCGATCATGATGGGGTTGAGGGAGACCCAGATGGGGACCCCGAACTCCCGGGCGACGAGCGAACAGAACTTCATCATGACCGCGGGGCCGATGGCCCAGATCCTGTCCACGCCGCCTCTTTGGAGGAGCTCGCGCAGGGGCTCGGTCACAACTCCCTTCCTCCCGAAGCTCCCGTCGTCGGTGGTGACGATGAGCTCGTCGCTCACCTTTTTGAGCCTCTCGAGCCAGAAGAGGAGGTCTTTCCTTCTTGCCCCGGCGATGGTGACCACCCGGTTCCCGGCGGCCTTCAGGGCCCGGGCGATGGGGTAGATGGGGGCTATCCCCACCCCTCCCCCCACGCATACTACGGTCCCATAGCGCTCGATCTCCGAAGGCGTCCCCAAGGGTCCAGCCACATCGCGGATCTCTTCCCCCTCCCCGAAGCGCTCGGCCATCTCCCGGGTGGACTTCCCGACGGCCTGTACCACCAGGGTGATGGTCCCTGCCCCCGCATCCCAGTCGGCCAATGTCAACGGGATCCTCTCCCCCCGCTCGTGGAGCCTGATGATCACGAACTGTCCCGCGCGGGCCTTGCGGGCGATGAGGGGAGCTTCGACGACGTACTCCCAGATCCCGGTACATAACGCCCTTTTTCGGAGTATCTCCGGCATCTCCCTCCCTTCTCCGGCGAGGAAAATTATCTTCACAATTGCTTTTTCGCGCAAGGACTTTCGAGATAAAATGGGCGCGGATGTATCTCTACCTCGAGAGCGACGGACGTATTTACACCGTGCGTCGCGGGGGGCTTCTGGACCTCCCGCGTGTTGGGGAGGAAGTCCCGTTCCCCTACGAGGTGCTGTACGAGCTCCCCTGGTGCGGGGAGGGGGTGGCCCTGGGGGTACCCAAGTTGGGAAGGCATCCCTCGGATTGGGTCCTTAAGGACGAAGTCCCCCTGCGGGAGGACGTATCCCCCGTCCTGAGGGAGGCGGTCCACCGGACCCTCCCCCGGGCCGTGGCCGAGGGGATCGTGGAGCGGGTGGGGAGGGTGCTTCTGGTGAAGGCTTCGCGTGGCCTGACCAAGGGCCTCTGGTCGCTTCCGGGGGGATTCCTCTTCTTCGGGGAGTCGCCCGAGGACGCGGTGAAGCGCGAGGTGGAGGAAGAGCTCCGGGTGGGCTGTCGGGTGGGGAGGCTGGTCGGTGTGAGGAGCAAGGTGGG
>JALVLL010000252.1 GCA_027027485.1 Candidatus Bipolaricaulota bacterium
CCCTACAGGCGGTGGGCGGGGTGGTGCTCTTTGGTGCCCTCTACCACCTCGCCTACAGGCTCCAGGCGTGGTTCCCGCCGGAGTTCCTGAAGCTCATGCCCTACGCCTTCGCCATATTGGTGTTGGCGGTGGCGGGCCTTAGGAAGGCCAAGAGGGGCGCCCCCGCTTCCCTGGGTGTTCCCTACGTGCGGGGGCAGCGCTAGAATGGGTGTGGGAAAGGAGGTGAGGAGGTCAGAGGAGATTCTCTAGATAAAAAAATCCTCGCCTTTGAGGAGGGGGTGACCCTATGAGAAAGTTGGTACTTGCGGTAGCTATTCTGATGGCTTTCGGGCTTGCGGCTTTGGGCGCCGAGAAGATCAAAGCTTGTTTCGTGTACGTGGGGCCCATCGGTGACCTCGGGTGGACCCACGCCCACGATCTCGGCCGCAAGATCGTCGATGAGAAGTACGACTGGCTCGAGACCCTTTATGTGGAAAGCGTCCCCGAAGGGCAGGAGGGCGCCATCATCGACCGTTTCGTGGCCCAGGGCTGTGACGTGATCTTCACCACGAGCTTCGGCTTCATGGACGGGACCCTCGAGGCCGCCATGCGCTATCCCGACAAGATCTTCGCCCACTGCTCCGGTTTCAAGCGCTACAAGAACATGGCCACCTACATGGCCGACTTCTACCAGGTCTACTACCTGAACGGCCTCATGGCCGGGGCCCTCACCAAGACCGGCAAGGTCGGGTACGTGGCGGCCCATCCCATCCCGGAGCTCAAGCGACACATCAACGCCTTTACCTTGGGCGTGCGCGAGGTGAACCCCAACGCCGAGGTGCACGTGCGCTGGATCTATAAGTGGTACGACCCCGCGGCGGCCAAGGAGGCCACCGAGGCCCTGATCGCCGAGGGATGCGACGTCTTCGCCTTCACCGAGGACTCCCCCACCGTGGTCCAGGTGGCGGCGGAGCACGGCCTTCCCTCCTTCGGCCACTACTCCCCCATGCTCAAGTTCGCGCCGGACCACGTGGTCTCCGGCCAGCTGGTGCATTGGGAGAAGATCTACGATGACTTCCTGGTGAAGGTCCATAAGGGCATCTATACCCCCGAGAACCTAGCCCACGTGGACTACTGGTGGACCCTGCCGCAGGGCGCGGTGGAGATGGGGGCCGACTTCGGCGTGCCCATCAACCCGAAGTGGGAGGACGAGCTCAAGGCAAAGGTGATCGACCACCCGGTCTTCGGGAAGATCTCCGTCTACGACCTCGTCTTCATCCGCCTCTCCCAGTTCGCGAACCCCGGCATCACCTTCGATCCGTTCCAGGGTCCGGTCTACGACCGCAAGGGGAACCTCGTGATCCCCGAGGGCATGTGGCCCTCCTACGAGACCCTGGTCACCATGCAGTGGGCGGTGGAGGGCGTCGTCGGCCCCTGGCCGGGCGAGCCCGAGGAGTAAGCCGGATGAAGGGGCCATCTCCCGGGAATCGGGGGATGGCCCCTTTTTTCTTTTTACTTCCCGTACGCGGCTTGAGCGTAGAATAGGCGGAAATGGCGACGGTCATAAATAACGCGGTTTTGGCGGATTTCTCGGGCACCTTCATCGAGCGCGGGCACTTGGTGCTCGATGGGGGGAAGATCGAGAGGGTGGGCGAGGGACCGGCCCCAGAGGTCCCCGGGGCGCAGGTGATCGATGCCGAGGGGAATCTCGTCACCCCAGGGCTTGTGAGCGCCCACGGGCACCTCTACTCCTCCCTCGCCCGGGGGATCCCCCTGAAGAGGTTCTCACCAAAGGGCTTCCGGGAGATCCTGGAGCAGCTTTGGTGGCTTTTGGACCGGGCCCTCACCCTGGACGATGTCTACATCTCGGCCCTGGTGGGCGGGGTCTGGCACCTAAGGCGCGGGGTGACGGCGATATTCGACCACCACGCCTCCCCCTCGGCCATCGAGGGATCGCTCTCCCGGATCAAGAAAGCCATCGTGGACGAGCTCGGGATGCGGTGCGACCTCTGCTACGAGGTCACCGACCGCGGGGGCCTTGCCGAGAGGGACGCGGGCATCGCCGAGAACGTCCGGTTCGCTAAAGAGGACACGGTGCCCGGTTTCGCGGCGGCCCACATGGGGTTACATGCCTCTTTCACCCTGTCGGACGAGTCCTTGGAGAAGGCCGCCGCGGCGGCGGAGCCCCTGGGGCTTTCCTTCCATACCCACCTCGCCGAGGGCAAAGAGGACCCCGTGGACGCCCTGCAGAAGTACGGGATGCGCACCGCCGAGCGGCTCGATAAGTTCGGGATCCTGAAGGAGGGAACCCTCCTCATCCACGGGATCCAGCTTTCGGGAGCCGAGCTGGAGCTCCTTTCGGAACGTCCCGCGAGCCTCATCCACAACCCCCGCTCCAACATGAACAACGCCGTGGGCGCCGCCCAGATCACCCAGATGCTCGCCCGGGGGATCCGGGTGGGGATCGGGACCGATGGGTTCGGGGCCGATATCCTGGGGG
>JALVLL010000253.1 GCA_027027485.1 Candidatus Bipolaricaulota bacterium
GTTAAACGCCTTGAAGAAGTCCTACACACAACTATCCACCAAGCTCCTCGAGGCCAAGGTGGCCCGGGCCGAGACCGCCGAGCCCATAAGGGTGGTGGAAGAGCCGTTCGTTCCCTCGATTCCCGTGGGGCCAAATCGGAAGATGAACATCGCGGTGGCGGGGGTGTTGGGGCTGTTTATGGGGGTGTTGCTCGCGTTCCTGTGGAACTATCTTAAGGGACCCGAGGAAACTCCCGGTTGAAATCGACCCTTTTTGGGGCTACAAACGCTTTAGCTGTGGGAACAAGCTTTCGCCCGGAGGTAGATGATGTCCCGAGAGAGATACCTTAATACTTCTTTGTCCAAGGCCCTTAAGATCCTCGACCTCTTCGACGATGAGCGGCGTGAGCTTTCCCTATCCGAGCTCGCTCGGGGGCTTGGCTTGCGGCCCGGAAGCATCTACCCCATCGTCTATACCCTCTGGCAACATGGGTACCTCGATCGCTGCCCCGATACCAAGCGCTACCGCTTGGGACTGAAGATCCTGGTCCAGGCGGGATATATCCTCTCAGGGCTCGATATCCGCGAGCGCGCAAAGCCCGTGCTCAAAAGGCTTGTGAGGGAGCATGGTGGGAGTGCCACCCTCTCCGTAGTGGGCGGGGACGACGTGATCTTCATCGAGGAGGAAAGCAACTCCCCCATGATCCGGGCCTACATGATCGGCCAGCGGGTGTCCCTGCATGATGCCGCTCCGGGCAAGGTATTCCTGGCCTTCTCCGCCGAGTCCGACCCCGGCGAACCCGAGCTCATCCCCGAGGAGCTCGTCCGCGAACTGCGGGAGATAAAGGCCAAGGGATTCGCACTGGAGCAGGGCGAGAACAACGATCAGGTGGTGGTCGTCGCGGCTCCGATCCGCGATTTCCGGGGGGAAGTGGTGGCGGCCTTGACCATATCGGTGCCCAATCCAAAATCTAAGGAGGAGATCATCGAAGCGGTGCTCGGGGCCGCGGAGGAGATCTCCCGGTCCTTGGGGTACCGGCCGAAATCCGGACGGAGGTGATGGGGCTTGGCGGAGGTGATTCTTAAAGAGGTCACGAAGAAGTTCGGCAACTTCGTCGCCGTAAACAAGATCAACCTCGAGGTCAAGGACGGCGAGTTCGTGGTATTGGTGGGGCCATCCGGCTGCGGCAAGACCACCACCCTCCGCATGATCGCCGGCCTCGAGGAGGTCACCGAGGGCGAGATTTATATCGGCGGGAAGCTCGTCAACGACGTGCCGCCCAAGGACCGCGACATCGCCATGGTGTTCCAGAACTACGCCCTTTACCCCCACATGGACGTCTACAACAACATGGCCTTCGGCTTGAAGCTCAGGAAGGTCCCCAAGAAGGAGATCGATCGCCGGGTGCGGGAAGTGGCGAAGATGCTCGGCATCGAGGACAAGCTCCGCGCTAAGCCCCGGGAGCTCTCCGGCGGCCAGAGGCAGCGCGTGGCCCTGGGCCGGGCCATCGTACGGAACCCCAAGGTCTTCCTCTTCGACGAGCCCCTCTCCAACCTGGACGCCAAGCTCCGCGTCCGGATGCGGGCCGAGCTCGCCGAGCTCCACCAGCGCCTCAAGACCACCTCCATCTACGTCACCCACGACCAGGTGGAGGCCATGACCCTCGGTCACCGGATCGCGGTGATGAACGCCGGTGTCATCCTCCAGTACGCCGACCCCCAGAGCATCTACAACAACCCCACCAACATGTTCGTGGCGGGCTTCATCGGTTCCCCACCTATGAACTTCCTCCGTGCCCGGGTCACCGAGTCCGACGGGAAGCTCTACGTGGAGAACCCCGGGTTGAAGCTCCTTATCCCTGAGGAAAAGGCCACTCCCGAGGTCCGCTCCTACCTCGGCAGGGAGGTCGTCTTCGGGATCAGGCCCGAGGACATCCGCACAACCGAGATGGTTCCCGAGCCCGCTCCCGAGACCACCTTCACCGCCCGGGTTAGGGTACGGGAACTCTTGGGCGACGAGCTCATCGTCTACGCCGACTGTGCCGATCAGGAGATCATCGCCAAGCTGGATCCACACGTGCACGTGAACGTGGGCGATGAGGTCACTTTCGTGGCCATGATGGAGCACATGCACCTTTTCGACCCCGAGACCGAGAAGGCCATCATATGATCGCCGTCAGTTTTTGACCTGACGGTGGCCATTTAGACCTCACCCCGCAAGGGATAGAGTTCCCTCGGTGGGATCCTTTGCGGGGTGAGGTTCGTTTTGCCGGATTCGGGGGCCAGGGGATCATCTCCGCCGGGCGCATCACGGGCCGGGCGGCGGTGATTCACGAGGGGAAGCACGCGGTCCTGATCCAATCTTACGGTCCCGAGGCCAGGGGCGGCGCCTGCTCCGCCGAGGTGGTCATCTCCTCCTCCCCAGCCACCTACCCGCGCGTCGTGAAGCCCGAGGTAGCGGTGATCATGTCCCAAGAGGCCTACGAGAAGTACGGCCACGATATCAAGCCCGGGGGGATACTTCTCGTCGATCCAGACCTCGTGGAATACGAGGAGAGGGACGACGTGCGGATAATCCCCGTGCCCGCCACCCGGATCGCCGAGAAGCTCGGGAAGAGGATCGTGGCCAACGTGGTGATGCTCGGGGCCCTAGCGGCGGTATGGGACAAGGTGTCGGTGGAGGGGATGAAGAAGGCGGTGCTCGAGTCGGTCCCGCCGCATACCGTGGACCTCAACCGGCGGGCCTTCGAGGAAGGGGTGAGGTACGTGGAGGAGGTCCTGCATGCCGCCGAGAAATCCTGAGAGGATCCGGGCCCAGAAGCCGAGGATCGGTGTCTTCGTCTGCCACTGCGGCCACAACATCGCCGGGGTGGTGGATGTGAAGCGGGTGGCGGAGCAGCTTTCCAAGTACCCGGGCGTGGTCTATGCCACCGATTACGAGTACATGTGTTCGGATCCGGGCCAGGAGCTCCTGAAGAAGGCCATCAGGGAACATCGCCTGAACGGGGTGGTGGTGGCCGCCTGTTCCCCTTCCATGCACGAGGCCACCTTCCGCCGGGCGGCAGGGGAAGTGGACCTGAACCCGTACCTCGTCGAGTGCGCCAACATCCGCGAGCACTGCTCCTGGGTCCACGATCCCGGGGAGGCTGCCACCCAGAAGGCCATCACCATAACCCGCACCATGGTGGAGAAGGTGAAGGGCAACATGCCCCTGGAGCCGGTGGAGGTCTCCCACAAGGAGAAGTGCCTCGTTGTGGGCGGGGGGATCGCCGGGATCCAAGCCGCCCTGGATGTCGCCGAGGCCGGGTATGAGGTGATCCTCGTCGAGAAAAGCCCCACCATCGGCGGGCACATGGCCCAGCTTTCCGAGACCTTCCCCACCCTGGACTGCTCCCAGTGCATCCTCACCCCCAAGATGGTGGAGGTGGAGCGCCACCCCAAGATAAGGCTTTTGGTGAACTCCGAGGTGGAGGAGATCTCGGGATTCATCGGGAACTACCGCGTCCGGATCCGTAAGAAACCCTCCTACGTAGATCCCGATCTCTGCAATCTATGTGGGGAATGCGAGAAGGTATGTCCAGTAAGGGTTCCCAACGAGTTCGACCGGGGGCTCTCGGAGCGGGGGGCGATCTACATCCCCTTCCCCCAGGCGGTCCCCTCCACCTACACCCTGGATGAGGAGACCTGCCTCGGGATAAAGCCCCTGATCTGCGGGAAATGCGCCGAGGTCTGCGAGCCTGGGGCCATCGACTTCGACATGTCCGAGGAGATCATCGAGGAGGAGGTAGGAGCCGTAATCCTCGCCACCGGATACGACCTCTACGAGACGAAGGCGCTTCCCGAATACTCCCCCGACGACCCGGACGTGATCGATCCCCTGCAGTTCGAGCGGTTGCTTTCGGCCACCGGACCCACCCGGGGGGAGATCCGCCGCCCCTCCGACGGGAAGGTTCCCAAGACCGTGGTGTTCATAAAATGCGCGGGCTCCCGGGACCCCGAGCTCCACAAACCCTACTGCTCCGCCATCTGCTGCATGTACACCGCCAAGCACGCCCTCCTCTACAAGCACGCCGTCCCCGACGGCCGGGCCATCGTCTTCTACATCGACATCCGCGCCCCGGGGAAGGGGTATGAGGAGTTCATCCACCGGGTGATGGAGGAGGACCGGGTCCTCTACATCCGGGGTAAGGTGGCCAAGGTGTTCCGGGAGGGGGACAAGCTCATCGTCTGGGGTGTGGACACCCTCTCGGGCCAGCGGGTGGAGGTGGAGGCGGATCTCGTGGTTTTGGCCATGGCGGTGGTGCCGCCCAAGGGGGTGGAGGATCTCGCCCGGACGCTCCGGCTCTCCTGCCTCGACGAGAACGGGTTCCTCAAGGAGGCCCATCCCAAGCTCCGCCCCTTGGAGACCCTGGCCGGGGGGATCTTCATCGCCGGGGCGGCCCAGGGGCCGAAGGATATCCCCCAGGCGGTGACCCAAGGCTCTGGGGCGGCGGCCAAGGCGATCGCGCTCCTTTCGGCCCCCACCCTCACCCACTCCCCTGAAGTCGCGGAGGTGGACGAGGAGCTCTGCTCCGGTTGCCGGGTGTGTGCCCCCCTGTGCCCCTACGGCGCCATCACCGTGGAGGAGACGGCGCAGGTGAACGAGCTTTTGTGTGAGGGGTGTGGGACATGTGTGGCGGCCTGCCCCTCGGGGGCGCTTTCCCTGCGGAACCTGGAGGATTCCCAGGTGGAATCCATGGTGGAGGCGGCCCTGGCGGAGCTTTCGCCGGCGCGGGAAGCGGTGGAGGTGAAGGGTGGCTGACGGAAACGGTCACGAGCCGAGGATCGTGGCGTTCCTTTGTCGTTGGTGCTCTTACGCCGGGGCGGATCTCGCTGGCACAAGCCGCATAAAGTACCCCCCAAACATCATCCCCATCCGGGTCCCCTGCTCCGGCCGGGTGGATCCGGCGTGGGTCATGGAGGCCTTCGCGCGCGGTGCCGACGGGGTGTTCATCGGGGGTTGCCACCCCGGCGACTGTCACTACGTCTCGGGGAACTACAAGGCCCGGAGGAGGGTGACGCTCCTTAGGAAACTCCTTCCCCAGCTGGGGATAGATCCACGGAGGCTGAGGCTCGAGTGGATCTCCGCCACCGAGGGGAAGCGCTTCGCCGAGGTCGTCACCGAGTTCGTGGAGGAGCTCAAGGAACTGGGCCCCATGCGGGCCGAGGAGGCGGCGCAGGATGTCCGCTAAGCCGAAGATCGCCGTCTACTGGACCGGGAGCTGTGGGGGATGCGACGTCTCCTTCCTCGAGGTGGGGGAGGCGATCGTGGAGATCCTCTCCCGGGTGGAGGTCGTCTTCTGGCCCGCATTGGTGGATGTCAAGCGCTCGGACCTCGAGGCCATGCCCCCAGGCTCCATCGACTACGCCCTCATAAACGGGGTCATCCGCACCGAGGAAAACCGCGAGATGGCGGAGATCTTACGGGAAAAGTCAAAGTACATCGTGGCCTACGGGGCCTGCGCGCACCTGGGAGGGGTCCCCTCCCTGGCGGACCTTTGGGGCAAGGAGGAGATCTTCCGCGCGGTGTTCGGGGAGGGGTTCAGGCCGGGACCTCCTCCCGGGGTAGATGGCGAGGCGCGGCTTCCCGATCTCAGCGAGAAGGCGGTCCCGCTGGAGGAGGTGGTGCGGGTGGACTACGCCGTCCCCGGATGCCCCCCGCCGGCGCCGCTTATCTCGCGGTTCTTCACGGCCCTTTTCTCGGGCGAGATGCCGGATCCGCCGTATGTGTTCGCCAACGTGAAGGCCCTGTGTGAGGAGTGTCCCCGGGAGAGGCACGACGACCGCCGGATCGAGCGGATCGTGAGGCCCCACGAGATCGTCCCCGACCCGAACAAATGCCTCCTGGAGCAGGGCCTCATCTGCATGGGGCCGGTGACCCGGGGCGGGTGTAATGCCCTCTGCCCCGTGGCGGGGATGCCCTGTACCGGGTGTCTCGGCCCCACCCCCGAGGCGGGGGACCCCGGGGCGGCCATGCTCTCGGCCCTGGCCTCCTTGGTCCGCTTCGAGGACGAGGGGGAGGAGTACTTCGCCAGGGAGGACGAGGTCCTGGAGAGGCTCGCCGATCCCCTGGGGACCTTCTACATGTACGCCTTCGGCAAGTTCCGGAGGAGGTCATGAAAAAGGTTTTCGTCGACCCGATAACCAGGCTCGAGGGGCACGGGAGGATCCTCCTCATCTTGGATGATGCGGGGAAGCTCAAGGACGCGATCCTCCAGATCCCCGAGCTGAAAGGCTTCGAGCTTTTCTGCCGTGGAAGAAGGGGCGAGGAGATGCCCCAGATCACGGAGAGGATTTGCGGCGTCTGCCCCGAGGCCCATCACCTGGCCTCGGCCAAGTGCCTGGACGCTTGTTACGGGGCCGAGGTGCCCGAGCCCGCAAGGGTCCAACGGGAGCTCTTCTACAACGTCTACATCTTCTCCGACCATCTCCTGCACCTCGTCTTCCTCGGGGGGCCGGATCTCCTTCTGGGCCCGGACGCAGAGAAGGCCAAGCGCAATATCCTCGGGGTGCTGGAGGCATACCCTGAGTTCGGGAGAAAGGTCGTTAAGGTCCGGGCCGGGGCCCAGAAGATCTTGGAGCTTGTGGGTGGTAAGGCCATCCATCCCGTGTTCGCCCTTCCGGGCGGGGTGGCGAAGCCCCTGACCGAGGAGGACCGGGCTATCATCGGGGAGCGGGCCGAAGCTATGGTGAAGCTAGCCCACGATCTCGTGGAGCTTTTCCACGAGAAGATCCTCCCCGACCCGACCTTCCAGAGCTACCTCTTGGCCGAGGAGCTCAACTTCCCCACCCACTACATGGGCCTCGTGGACGGGGACCTCGCCCCGAACTTCTACGACGGGGCGCTGCGCATCATCTCCGCGGAAGGAAAAGAGATCTACCACGGCCCGGCCGCCGATGCCCTCTCCCTCATCGAGGAGCACGTGGAGCCCTGGACCTACGTCAAGTTCCCGTACCTCAAGGAGTTCGGGTGGAAGGGCATCGAGCCCGGTGCGGATTCGGGGATCTACCGGGTGGGTCCCTTGGCGCGGCTGAACGTGGCCGAGCGGATGGCCACTCCTGCCGCCCAGGAGGAGTACGAGCGCTACCTCGATTTCTTCGGAGGAAAGCCGGTGCACTCCACCTTCGCCTACCACTGGGCGAGGTTGGTGGAATTGATTCAGGCGGCGGAGGCCACCCTCGAGCTCTCCCGGTCCCCGGCCCTCACCGGGGAGGAGGTC
>JALVLL010000254.1 GCA_027027485.1 Candidatus Bipolaricaulota bacterium
GGTCGTGGGGGTTCCGCGTGGGGCCGAAGGCGGAATGCTCGGTGGAGGAACCCATGGCGAACTCGTCCAGGTTGGTCTTTCCCTGGACCTGGGCCCCGGCGGAAAGGAGCCTCTCCACCGCGGTGGCATCGAACACCGGCATGAAACGCTCCAGGAACCTGGAGGCGCAGGTAGTCGGGAAGCCCACGGTGGAGATGTTGTCCTTTATAGCGATGGGGATGCCCTTGAGGGGCTTTTCCGAAAGCTCTTGGCCCCTTTCTTTCAGCCCTTCGGGGTCGGCCAGGGAAAGGAAGGCATGTACCGTGGGCTCGTGTTCCTCGATCTTCTTCCAGAGCCCGTCGACGATTTCCGCGAGGGAAATCTCTCCTCGGGAGGTGGCATCGAGCGCGGCGACAAGATCCATCTGGTGCCGGGGGTGGGATTCGAACCCACACGGGCTTTTAACCCACTGGATCCTGAGTCCAGCGCGTCTGCCAATTCCGCCACCCCGGCGCCGATCACCTCGATTCTATAAACCCCTCTTCCCCCGGGTCAAGCCGCTCCCGAGGGTGTGGGACTACATGGTCTGGGGTTTTTAGGGGGTGGGGGAAATTTGACGTGATCTGCATTACAAGGTAGACTGCATCCCGGGTGAGGGGGGATGGTTGAACTCAAAGATTTCCGTGTCTTCTCAGATCTCAAGAAGGAGGAGTTGGAGAAGCTCGAGGGCCTCATCAGGTACATAGATTACGGGCCGGACGAGTTGATCTTCATGGAGGGCGCCCCGGCTTTCGGTTTCTATCTTGTCTTCGAGGGGGCGGTGAAGCTAGTGAAGCGTTCCGCCAAGGGCAAGTCACAGATCCTCAAGATAGTGGGTCCCGGGGGGATGCTCGGGGAGACCACCCTCTTCGACAAAACGGTCCACAACGCCTATGCCAAGACCTTGATCCCCTCCAAGGTGGGCTTCATCGAGCGGGGCGATTTCTTCTACTTCCTGGAGCACCACCCCAAGGTGATCTTCCGCTTCTTCGAGAGGCTTTCCTTAGAGCTCAAGGCCTTCCAGAACAAGCTCGCCGAGCGGTCCTATGCCTCGAGCAAGGAGCGCCTGGCGCGGCTCATCCTCGCTTTGGGCAAGATGGGGATAGAGCTTTCCCGGGGGGAACTCGCCGAGATGGCGGGGGTCTCCTCCAAGACCGCCATCCGTACCTTGGGGGAGCTGGAGTCCCGGGGTATCATCGCCCTGGAGAACCGCCGCATAAGGATCCTGAAGGAGGATTACCTCAAACGCCTGGTCGAGCCCTTCTCCCTCCCCACCGACAGCTCCACCATCATCTGAGTTCCGGTCCAATCCGCACATGAGGTCAATTTCTTCGGGATCCGGTGACCTGTGTCCTTGCAAACGCGATCCCCGCGCCTCCAAATTCTCCTGGAGATGGTAAGGGTAAGGCCGGGGATTTCGGTCATAGTGGGGATATCTTTGGCCATCGCATCCGTGGCCTTTTATCTTGCCTCTGGGCCCCTCTCCAGCCCTATCCCCCTCATCGCGGGGTGCGCCGTCTCCGTGGCCCTCTTCTCCCTCGCGGGTCTCCCCCTGGGCCTGGGAGGGGCGCTGGGGCTTTGGGGTGTCACGGCCCTTATTTCGAGGGGTACCCCTTGGGCCATTCTCATCGCGGGGTTCGTATATGTGGGCGTTTTCCTCCTGGCCCGGGTAGTCGGCCCTCTCCGTCGTGGGAAGGCCGGGGGGCGGAGGGAATCCCTGCCCCTGGACTCGCGCTTCGCGTACGAGGCCCTCTTCGAGGAAAGCCCCAACATCGCCCACATCATAGACCGCGAGGGGAACGCCATCCGTCGCAACCGCACCTCTAAAACGATCCTGGGTTGGAAGAACCGCCACACCCTGCTCCTCTCCGAGTACGTCCATCCCGAGGACATCGAGGTACTCAGGAGGGAGCTCCGGAAGCTCTTCGATCTCGGCGGGATCCACGGCCTGGAGATCCGCTTCATCTCCGAGCGCCGCCAAACGGTCCCGGTGGAGCTCTTCGCCAAGAGGCTCGGTCCCAAACGGGCGGTGCTAATGGCCGTGGACCGCAGCGAAGTGGCCAAACTCCGCCAGAAGCTCGCCGAGGAGGAGGCACGTTACCGCTACCTGATCGAGGCCGCTATCGACACCATGGCCGGGACCGGCGTGGTGCTGGTGGGGCCGGACGGGAGGGTGATCTGGGTCAACCGGGCCATCGAGGGGTTCTTCGGGGTACACCGCGACCAGTGCATCGGGCTTCCGGCGACCAGGGTCATGGAGAAGTTCCTCTTCCGGGTACGGGAGCGGGGGGATTTCGAGGAAACGGTCCGCCGGGCCCATCGCGACGGCCAGGCGGTGGAGGGGTTCACCTTCGGGATAAGGCCCGGGCTCAGGCGCGAGGGGAGGATCCTTCAATACTTCTCCTATCCTATTCAGAACGGGGGCCGCATCGACTACTACGTGGATATCACCGAACTCAAGCGCCTGGAATCCGCCCTCAAGCAGAAGACCAAGGACCTCGAGGAGATGAACCGCAAGCTGAAGGAGTACGATTGGGCCGTGGCCCACGATCTCAAGGCCCCGGCGAGGAGCATCGTGGCCTTTGTGGACCTCATCCTCTCCCAGCACAACGGTTCCCTCCCCCCGGAGGTGAGGGAGGACTTGGAGCGGATCCGCAACATCGGCGAACGTATGATCATGCTCATCCGGGACCTCCTGCGTTTCTCCACCATCAAGATCGACCCCAAATCCTTCGAACGCCTGGACCTCGGGAAGCTGGTCAGGGAGGTATGTGAGAACCTGTCCTCCACCCTCGAGGGAGTAGAGGTGATCATCTCACCGGACCTGCCGCAGGTGATGGGGATAAGGGCCCAGGTGGCTGAGGTCTTTTCCAACCTCATCCAGAACGCAGTCAAGTTCAACGACAAGCCCCAAAAGAGGGTGGAGATAGGCCACCTAGGAGAGCGGGACGGTTTTTGCGTACTATACGTCCGCGATAACGGGATCGGGATAAAGGAGAGGTACCGGAGGACCATATTCCAGATCTTCAATAAACTCGACCCCGATACCGAGGGGACGGGGGCGGGCCTGGCGATCTGCAAACGGATCGTGGAGGAGCACGGCGGGAGGATATGGGTGGAATCCGAGGTGGGAGAGGGTAGCACCTTCTACTTCACCCTCCCCAAGGCGCATGTGAGGGAGATGGAGGCGCGATATGTCGGGTAAGAAGAGGCTGGTGGTACTGGTGGTGGAAGATCAGCATCCCGATTACGTCCTCATCGAGCGCTCCATAAAGGCGCTGGAGGACAAGGGCATAAAGTGCGAGCTCCATTGGGTCAAGACCGGCGAGGATGCCCTGGATTTCCTCTACCGCCGGGGCGAGTACGCCGATGCCCCGAGGCCGAACCTCATCCTCCTGGACCTGCGCCTCCCGGGGATGAACGGGCTCGAGGTGCTCTCGGAGATCAAGAAGGACGAGAAGCTGCGCAAGATCCCGGTGGTGGTGCTCACCGTATCGGAATCAGAGGCCGATATGATCCGGGCTTACGACTCGGGGGCCTCGGCGTACCTCCAGAAGCCCACCCATCCCGAGGATTTCGAGAAGCTCCTCAACACCGTCTGGGAGTACTGGAGGGTGGTGAAGCTGCCGGAATAGGACCGGCGTCACCGCGGCGGGTAATGGATATCACCTTAGGGCTTCCCCTCCTTCTTTCCCCGAGCCCTTCGCCCGGGCGAGGATACGGGAGGTTCGCGCGTGCCCGAGGCTCGGTGCCGGCCCGCGCGGGTTGCCTGCCCGCTAGGGGCCGGGGGTAGAGATGTGGACCCTGCCGCCTCCTTGCCCGGCCCCGAAAGGGCTGCCGTTCGAATCGGCTGGGCACGCGCAAGGCTTTCCCCTTTACCGGCCGGGCCGTTGTGCCCGGCCCTTGTCTTTGGGGCTCACCGGACGCTAATATCTTCGGGAAAATCCTGAAAGGAGGGAGTGCGTATGCGTAGGCTATTTTTCGCGTTTTTGGTGGTTTCGTTGTTCCTCCTCCCGGCCACCGCCGGCAGGGTGGCCCTGATCCTGGACGTGGGCGGACGGGGTGACCTCTCCTTCAACGACATGGGCTTCAAGGGGACGGAGGAGGCCATCCGCGACTTCGGTTGGGAGATGACCACCATCCAGTCCACTACACCGGCGGATTATCTCCCCAACATCCGCAACGCCGCCCGCAGCGGTGCCTTCGACCTCATCATCTGCGTGGGCTTCCTCCTGGCCGATGCCCTGAACCAGGTAGCCGCTGATTTCCCGAACCAGAAGTTCGCCATCATCGACGCCGTGGTGAACCAGCCCAACGTCCTCTCCATCGTCTTCGAGGAACAGGAGGGCTCGGCCCTGGTGGGCGCCCTGGCGGGGATGCTCGCGGGCCACTTCGGCTATCCCTACGTGGGAGTGGTCCTCGGGCTTGAGATCCCGGTTCTCTACCACTTTGAGGGCGGTTACCGCTTCGGCATCGACTGGGGCCTCAAGAAGTACGCCGAGGTCACCGGCGAGAGGCCAAACGTAGGGCTGCTTTGGGTCTACACCGGTACCTTCTCCGACATCGCCAAGGGGAAGGCCGCGGCAGAGGCACAGCTGGAGCAGGGCGCGGTAGCGGTCTACAACGTGGCCGGTCCCCTGGGGATCGGGATCCTGGAAGCGGTCACCGAGAAGCTCGAGGAGATGGGCAAGGAGATGGGCCCGCCCTTCATGATCGGTGTAGATGCGGACCAGGACTGGATGGGAGGCGGGAACAAGGTCATCGCCTCCATGATGAAGCGGGTGGACGTGGGCTGTTACACCGCCATCAAGATGGTCCACGAGGGCACCTTCAAGGGCGGCATCCTCAGCATGGGCCTCGCCAACAGGGGCGTCGCCATCTCCCGCTACCAGGACCTCCTGGACTTCATCGAGTTCGGCATCGCCGCCGGCGCCATCACCGAGGAGGACAAGCCCGTGATCATCGAGAACTGGAAGAGGATGCGCGCATCCGTCCCGCAGTGGATCTGGGATGCCGTGGATGAGCTCGAGCAGAAGATCCTCTCCGGCGAGATCGTGGTCCCCAAGCCCGAGACCCGCGACGAGATGCTCAAGGTCCGCGAGATGTATCCCCTGAGGAGGGAGTAGCCACACCTTGGGGCCAAGGGGGAGGGGATTACGTCCCTCCCCCTTTTTCGTTTAATATCCGGCGATGTCCGAGCCACTTCTTCGTGCCGAGGGGATCGTAAAGGTTTATGCCGATGGAACGGTGGCCTTGAAGGGCGTCGATTTCGAGGTCCGCCCCGGGGAGATACAAGGCCTTTTGGGCGAAAACGGCGCCGGGAAGACCACCCTCACCAAGATCATCTCCGGCCTCCTCCACCCCACCTCGGGGAGGATCCTCATCGGGGGGGAACCCGTTAGGCTCCGCTCCCCCCGGGACGCCTTGGAGCGGGGCATCGGCATGGTCCACCAGCACTTCGCCTTGGTGGATACCTTCACCGCCTTGGAGAACATCGCCTTGGGTACGGGGCTCCCTCTGGGCAGCGAGTTGCGAGGTTCGGTGGTGGAACTCATGGAGCGCACCGGCCTCAAGGTCCCCTTGGATATCCCCGTCGAGAACCTGGCCGTGGGGGAGCGACAGCGGGTGGAGATCCTGAAGGTGCTTTCCCGGAAGGTGAGGATCCTCATCTTGGACGAGCCCACCTCGGTCCTCACCCCGGTGGAGACCGACGAGCTCTTCGGGTTCCTTCGCCGCCTCAAAGGGGAGGGCGTGGGGATCGTCTTCATCACCCACAAGCTCCGGGAGGTCCTGGAGATCACCGACCGGATCACGGTGCTGCGTCGCGGGGAAGTGGTGGGGGAGGTGGAGACCCGGGAAACATCGGCCGAGGAGCTTGCCCGGATGATGGTGGGGGAGGAGGTCCGGATCCGGGGGCGCCGGCCGGTGGAGCTCCGCACCGAGTTGGCCGGGGAAGAGAGGGAAGAGAGGCGTCCACGGGGCGAGCCGGCCCTCGTGGTGAGGGACCTCCGCGTCCCCTCCGACGGGGGTGCCGAGGCCGTGAAGGGCGTGTCCTTCGAGATCTACCCCGGGGAGATCTTCGGGATCGCCGGGGTGGAGGGTAACGGCCAGACCGAGCTCGTGGAGGCCATCTGCGGCCTGCGGGAGGGAAGAGGGAGGGTAACCCTCAAGGGAAAAGATATCCTCGGGCTTCCGCCCCTGGAGCTCTATCGGCTCGGCCTCGCTCACATCCCCGAGGACCGTTGGAAGTACGGCCTGATCCTCTCCTTCACCGTGGCCGAGAACTCCATCCTGGGGAGGCAGCGCTCCCCGGATTTCCTGGGGCCGCTCTCGGTGCTCCGTTGGGGCAGGGTTTTCTCACATGCCCGGGAGCTCATCCGCGCTTTCTCCATCCAGGCTCCCGGCCTCGAGGCCCCCGCGAAATCCCTCTCCGGGGGCAACCAACAGAAGCTCATCGTGGGACGGGAGCTCTCCAAGGAGCCCGAAGTGGTGGTGGCGGCCCAGCCCACTCGGGGACTGGATATCGGCGCAGCGGAGTACATCCGGGATATCCTCCTCGAGATGCGGGATGAGGGCAAAGCCATCCTCCTTGTATCGGCCGATCTGGACGAGGTCCTGGCGCTTTCGGATCGGGTGGCCTTCATGTACGAGGGGACCTTCACCGCCGTGACCACGCCTTCGGAGGTGGATCGGGAGAAGGCGGGGCTCTACATGGGGGGCGTGAGGGGATGAGGCGCTTTTACGCGGCCCTTCGCTCGATATCCGAGTCGGTTCTCGCGGCCATCGTGGGGTTCATCGTGGCGGGGCTCATCCTGAAGGCCTGGGGCTACTCCCCCATTTCGGCCTATATCTCCCTCTTCAAGGCGAGCTTCACGGACCTCTACGGGTTCTCGGGGGCCTTGGCCAACGCCACTCCCTTGATCCTCACGGCGCTCACCTTCGCCATGGCGGCCCGGGCCGGTCTCTTCAACATCGGGGCCGAGGGCCCGATGTACCTGGGGGCTCTCGCGGCGGGGGCCGCGAGCCGCTACCGCCTGCGCCCGGGGATACACCTGAGGGTGGCGGTGGTTGTCGCGGGGGCGGCGGGGGCGCTCGCCCGAAACGTCTTTTTCCTGGTCGGCGCTGGACGCGGCGAACGTTTTACCGACATCTCCCGCGCGACCTACGACGACGTCGTCGCCCGGGTCACCCGCGCCGCCCGGGACGAG
>JALVLL010000255.1 GCA_027027485.1 Candidatus Bipolaricaulota bacterium
GGGTACGCAGTCGGTTCAGGGCGAAGGCTACCTCGAACCGGCGCGGGGCCGCGAGGTCCCCGTACCTCGCGGGGAGGAAGGGCCAAAGTCCATCCTTTTCGAGCGTCCGCTCCACCTCGTCCAGGATCTCCGCCAGCGGCCTCCCCCCGAATCGCCGTCCGTTCTCCGCGAGATACGCCAGAATGTACCCGATGGCCCGCACCTGGGGGGTCTCGGCGATCTGGTGGGCCCGGGTGAGGTCTATCACCGAGGTCCCGAGCTGCAGGGAGAGCCTAGAGGCCTTGATCTTGAGCTTCCCTTTAGGGGTCCTGGGCCTTATGGAGCCGAGGTCCGGAATGCGGCGGGGGATGTCACCGAACCGGTCCCCTCCCTCGGGCCTCCTCCTCAAGGGGTATTTCCTGATGATCTCCTTGGCCCTCGCGGTGACGTCCCGGGGGCGGTAGCAATCCATCATGATCACCGTGTCGGCCACCTCGAAGTAGTCCCCGGACCCCCCCATCACCAGGATAGAGCTCACCCCGTGGTCCCGGTAGAGGGGCCGCACCTTATCCAAAAATGGCGTGATGGGCTCCTTCTCCTTGGCCACGAGCTCCTGCATCCTCTCGTCCCGGATCATGAAGTTGGTGGCCGAGGTATCTTCATCCACCAAAAGGACCTTCGCCCCGGCCTCCAGGGCCTCCATGATGTTGGCGGCCTGGGAGGTGGAGCCGGAGGCGTTTTGGGTGGAGAAGTTCCGGGTATCGGTACCGTTGGGGAGGTTGGAGATGAAGGGGGAGATATCGACCCCGCACACGAAACGGCCGTCCTCGGCCCGGATCACCACCGCATCCCTCCGGGTAACCACGTACTCGCGGCCGTCGCCGGGGATGTGGTTGTAGACCCCCTGGGCCAGGGCGGAAAGGAGGGTGGATTTCCCGTGATATCCCCCGCCGACGATCAGGGTTACCCCTTCCGGGATCCCCATCCCCCGGATGGGGCCGCGGTTAGGCCGCTCCAAGGTCACGGCGAGGGAAGGCGGGGGCTCGAAGGGTATGGCCCCCTCTTTGAGGGGGCGGTCCGAGATCCCCGACTCCCGGGGGAGGATCGCCCCCTCGGCCACGAAGGCTACCAGTCCCTTCCCGGGAAGCTGCTCCCTTAAGGCCTCTGCGTCCTCACCGCAGGCCACGTGCTCCCTCAGGGCGTCCTTGGGGAGGTTCTCGAAGAGGAGCCCCGCCTCCACCAGGGCCGGAAGCTCCGAAAGGAGCATCTCCCGGGCCTCGTGTCCCAGGATCCTACGCCCCGCCGCGGGGAGCCCCACGGAGAGGATCGCCTCCACGTGCTCCTCCGTCACCCAAACGGCGGTGCGGTGGAGGATGCACTGGCCGAAGGCCACCACCGCGAACCTCCCCGAGTGGCCCGAGCCCCGTTGCCCCTTGGTGAGCCTGGGGATGGAGCGGCCGAGCCTTCGAGTGAGGAAGTCCTCCAGGGCGATCTTGCGGGGCCGGTTTCGGTAGAAGTCCTTCGGGATCCCGGCGACATCCATGGGTACCCGGACCCTGAGGCGGCTGGGGGTGGCGAAGGGATCCCCTTGGACGTGGTCGACAAAGAGAGTGAACACAGGGTACCTCCACGCTCCTTCCAGGGCCTTATAGGCCCCGTAACCCTTCCCGTCCAATCTGCGGAGGAGGTTCCCCAGTTCGCGGAAATCGCGCACGATGGGGGATTTTAATAGTCGAACTCCTCGTCGCCCACGCGGATCTTCCGGGATGGGACCTCGCCTGGGAAGGGACGGCGGAGCTCTATCAGGTTCAGGACGGTGTATCCGCGTTTCCTAAGGAAAGCGATGATGGCGCGGTTGTTCGGATGGACCCAGTTGTAGACCGTGTCGCCTCCGAGCCGCTCACAGAGCTTTTCGGCCTCCCGGTAGAGGGCCGAGCCGATCCCCCGCCGCCGGAAACCGGGCTTCACGTAAAGCTGCTCGGCCCAGACCACGTCCCCCTCCTCCACCCGGCAGACAAGGTACCCCACGGGCTCTCCCCCGATCTCAGCGACGTAGATGGGGAAGCCCCTTTCCCGGAATTCCCGGAGTTCCTCGCGTGCGTCCTCAAGGTCGGGCTCCCCGTCCTCGCCGCGGAGCCTGTCGAGCTCCACCCGGAAGGCGGCGATCATCTCCGCGACGGATCCCTCGTCCCCGGGGCGGAATTCGCGGATCGAGATCCCATTCCCCATGGCGGACCGACCGATTTTAACGCAATGCCCGAACCGCCGGTGGCCGGGCTTGTGGAGGTCGGGCCCGGGGGCTAAAATAAGAAAAAAAGGATCTTTTTATCGGAGATGTTTCCCCAATCGGTGAAGTACGCGGTCACGAGCCTGATAGAGCTCGCCTTACGGGGCGAGGGGAAGTTGGTGAAGATAAAGGAGCTCGCCAGGGACCTCGGGATACCGTATCCGTTCTTGGCCAAGATCTATCCCCAGCT
>JALVLL010000256.1 GCA_027027485.1 Candidatus Bipolaricaulota bacterium
CAACGCCGTGGGTGCCGCCCTAATAGTTCAGATGCGTTCCCGCGGAGTGAAAGTGGGGATCGGGACCGATGGCTTCGGGGCGGATATCCTGGGGGAGCTCCTTGTGGCGCGGCTCCTTGCCGACCACGCGAGCGGCGAGGCCACGGTGCTCGGGGACGCGGATCTCCTTAAAATCCTCGGGCACAATTACGAACTCGCCGAGAAGTTCTTCGGGCTTCCCTTCGGGAAGCTTGGAGAAGGCTATGCCGCCGATATCGTGATCTGGGACTACGATCCCCCCACGCCCCTTGATTCCGGCAACCTCCTCTCCCACCTCCTCTTCGCCGGGATCTCCGAGGGGCTTTCCCCCCGGAAGGTGTTGGTGGCCGGGGAGGTGAGGTTCGCGGACGGCGCGGTTCTGGGAGTAGATGAGGCGGAGGTGATGGCCAAGGCCCGGGAGACAGCCGCGGCGATGTGGAAGCGGCTTTGAAAAGGAGGTAAGGGGATGTCCGATGTGATGCGGCCCCAAGGCTTCGAGGTCCTTCTCAGGTGGATCCTTTCCGAACTCAGAGGGCGGGGATCCATCTTCGAGATCCCCGAAAGCCTCTTCTTCCGACCCCGAGCCGATGCTCCCTACCGCACCGAGTTCCTGGGGGAGCGGTTGGGGACGCCGGTGGGCCCCGCCGCCGGCCCCCACACCCAGCTCACCCAGAACATCATCTCCGCCTGGCTCACCGGGGCCCGGTTCATCGAGCTTAAAACCGTCCAGATCCTCGATGAGCTCGAGATCCCCCGCCCCTGCATCGACATGGAGGACGAGGGCTATAACGTGGAATGGTCCCAGGAGCTCAAGTTGGATCAATCCGCCTGGGAGTACATCAAGGCCTGGGCCCTGATACATATCCTCAGGCGGGTCTTAGGCTTCGAGGACATCCCCTTCGAGACCGTCTTCAACATGTCGGTGGGCTACGACTTGAAGGGCATCACCAGCCCCCCCATGCTGAAGTTCATGGACCGGCTACAGGATGCCTCTTCCGAGCTCGAGGAGATCCGGGGGATCCTGCGGGAGAAATTCCCGGAGTACACCGACATCGAGATCCCCGCCCGGATCACGAACTCCGTGACCCTTTCCACCATGCACGGCTGCCCCCCGGACGAGATCGAGAAGATCGCCACGTATCTCATGGAGGAGCGCCGCCTCCACACCTTCGTGAAGCTCAACCCCACCCTCCTCGGGTACGACGAGGTCTCGCGGATCCTGCACGACGTCCTAGGGTTCACCGAGGTGAAGCTCAAGCGGGAATCCTTCGAGAAGGACCTCCAGTGGGATGACGCCGTAAAGATCCTGAGGAACCTGAAGGAGCTCGCGGAGAGACTGGGCCTCGTCTTCGGGGTGAAGCTCACCAACACCCTGGCGGTGGAGAACTGGAAGGGGCACCTCCCGGGCGAGGAGATGTACATGTCCGGACGGGCCCTCTTCCCCATCACGGTGAACCTCTACTGGAAGCTCGCCCGGGAGTTCGACGGGGATCTACACGTCTCCTACGTGGGCGGGGTCGATGCCCTTAACGTGGCGGATATCGTGCGCACCGGGGCCCTGCCGGTGACGGTGGCCTCGGATCTTTTGAAACCAGGGGGCTACGGGAAGTTTTCCCAGTACATCGAGGAGATCGAGCGGGCCATGTCCGAGGCGGGGGCGAATTCCCTGGAGGAGTTCTCCCGGGATGGCCTTTCGGCCCTGGAGGAGCTCGCCCTGAAGTCGTTGAAGGATCCCCGCTACAAGAAGAGGTACTTCCGGTTCGGTCTCCCCAAGGTGGAGTCGGGCTTGGATCTTTTCGACTGCGTGGTTGCCCCCTGCATGGAGCAGTGCGCCGTGGCCCAGGACGTGCCGGAGTATTGCTACTGGATCGGAAAGGGTGACTTCGACAAGGCCCTCCAGGTGATCCTCTCCCGGAACCCATTCCCCGGGATCACGGGACACGTCTGCACGCATCTTTGCCGCACCCGCTGCACCAGGAACGACTACGAAGGGCCGGTGGAGATCAGGGCCCTGAAGCGGGCGGCCTTCGAGTTCGGCGAACGCCCTGATTACTCATCACTCATCCCCCGTCACCCATCACCCCCCAGGGTGGCGGTGATCGGCTCCGGCCCCGCGGGGCTTTCCGCGGCATATTTCCTTGCCCTGAACGGGGTGGAGGTCACCGTGTTCGAGGCCCGGGAGCGCTCCGGGGGGATGGTGTGGCTGATCCCGTCCTTCCGCCTCCCCGACGAGGTGATCGAGGCGGACATCGAGTTCATAAGATCCCTCGGGGTGGAAATCATCACGGACTCGCCCCTTAAGGAGCCTCCGGAAAGGCTTCTGGAGAAAGGGTTCGATGCCGTTTTCATCGCCGTGGGGCTACAGGAGGACGCGATCCCGCCCATCGAAGGGATCGCGTCCTCC
>JALVLL010000257.1 GCA_027027485.1 Candidatus Bipolaricaulota bacterium
GGGCGGCCGTGGACGAAAGATGGATCCGACCCCTGGAGTTCCTGAGGGGCCTCGTGGAGGAGGGACTTACGCCGGTGGAGGTGACCCGGCTCCCCTGGGACGGCCCGCGCAAGGCCTTAGCGCGGGGGGAAGTGGCCCTGTCATTCGGGGGCACCTATGAAAAACGGGGGATCCAGGCGGCGGCCAAACTGGGCGAGGTGGACTTCAGGGAGCGTTTCGGTATGGTCACCATCCCGAAGGCCCCGGGGGGCAGGCATGCGGCCACCGTGGGGGGCATGGTCTTTTCCGTATCCCGCCAATCGGGATCCCCCGAGGCCTGCATGGGGCTCCTGGAGGAGCTGGCCTCCCCGGCGCTCATGGCCGGGTTCTGTTCCCGCACCGGAAGGATCCCCAGCCGCTCATCGGTGGCCGAGGAGCTCGCCGAGAGGAACTGGTACCTCCGGGAGGAGATGGCCATCCTCCCCTACGCCAGGGCCCGCCCCGTGGACCCCCACTACGCGAAGCTCTCCTTCCAGTTCCGCCTCACGGTGGAGGAGGTTCTCATGGGGAAGCTCTCCCCGGGCGAAGCGGTGAGGAAGGCCAGGGCCGGGATCGAGGCCATCCTCCAGGGCTAACCGCTCGTCAGGGAGCGGTGCACGTAGTCGGCCACCATCCGGTGGAGGTAATACATGGCGTAGTCATAGCCCCTTAGGGCCACCGTGGTCGTGTATTGGAGGACCCTGGTTATCCAGAGCTTGAAGAGGAGCTCTCTCCAGTCGGGGTCCCCTGGCTCGAAGTGTTCCAGTAGGATCCCATAGACCTCGGCCCAAAGCCCATCATCCATGAAGGCGAAACGGGGATAATCCCTCGAGGCCAAAAGCCCCTCCCGGACCTTTCCGGGGAAGAGCCCCAAGAGCTCCGCCTGGCGGTCGGTCCAGTTCTCCCGTAGAAGCCACAGTGTGCCCTCGATATCGTAGCCGATCTTCTCCTTGACCTCCTGCTTTACCGGGCCGGGATATTCCACGTGATGGACCGTGCCCTCGGCGACCGCCTCTCCCTTCAGGGACTGGACCGCCGCGAAGCACTCTATGAGCATGGTCTTGAGGTCCGTGAGGGCACCGTAGAGCTTGTGGAGCTTCCCCACGCCGATGTAGATCTCGGCGATGGAGAGGCCGTGGGCGGCCATGGAGAAGGTGTAGAGGGTATCTATGCCCCAATCGGACTGGCGCCTCACCCTATGGTCCGAAAAGAGCACCCCCGCGGCCTCCCGGGTGAGGAGGAGTTCACCCCCGATGGGCTGCTCGATCCAGGGGAGGACGCTCTTGGGCCATAGGAGGGCGAAGCCGGTGCGGGTGATGAACCAGGTGATCATGGCGTCGGTGGAGGACCGGGGGAAGTAATGTCGCACCACCTGGTATCCCTCGTCGGCGGCCTCCTCCGCCTTGGTGATCCACTCCTCGGAGAAGGAGACGATATCGGCATCGTAGAAGTGGACACGCTCGTGATCGGTCCTCTCGAGGAAGTACTTCAGGGCGGTGTTCATCCCGTCGCCCTTTCCTGGCCTCAGCTCCCCGATCCTCTCCTGTACGATGACGTTCACCGGCTTTCCGTATTCACGCGAGAGGTCGGGTATCGCGGCGGATACAGCGCGGAAGCAGTGGTCCTCGCTGGCGCCGACACAGAGCACCTCCTTCACCCGCGGGTGATCCAGGGCGACCTTGACGTTCCGCAAAAGGACTTCAGGGTCTTCTTCCTTGAAGGGAAATACAACCAGGGACATGGCAACCTCCCGTTCACTGGAATCTGATCGCTTCCCCCGTGGCCTCGTCGAAGAGGCGGATCTTTTCCTTGGTGAGCACGAGCCCGATGGTCTGTCCGGGCCGGACGGGAAGGTCCGGGCTGGTGGCGACCTTCAGGATGTCGCTTCCCACCTGAACCGTGAGGAGCTGCTGGGCCCCAAGGGGTTCCGATACCACCACCTTGGCCGCGAGCGTCCCCTCCTCCGGTGTGGGCCTCACCTCGATGTTCTCGGCCCGGATCCCCAGGATCACGGTCTGCCCCACCATCTCCGCGAGCCTCTCGCGCCACTCCTCGCGTACCTCTACCGTGAAGTCCCCCACGGCGAGGTATACCCCACCGTCGGACGCCCCCACCTCGGCCCGGATGAAGTTCATGGGCGGGGTCCCGATGAACCCCCCCACGAACACGTTGGCGGGTTTATCGTAGACCTCGCTGGGGGTATCGAGCTGCACGATCTCTCCCTCCCGCATCACGGCGATCCGATCCCCCAGGGAAAGGGCCTCGATCTGGTCGTGGGTCACATAGACGGTGGTGGTCCCCACCTCCCGGTGGAGCTTTTTGAGCTCGGCGCGCATCTGGAGGCGCAACAGGGCATCGAGGTTGGAGAGGGGCTCGTCCATGAGCAGGACCTCGGGGCGCATCACCAGTGCCCGTGCCACCGCCACCCGTTGCCTCTGGCCCCCCGAGAGTTGCGAAGGATACCGATTCAAGAGCTCATCTATCTGCAGAAGCTCCGCCACTTCCCTGACCGCCTTCCTTATCTCCTCCTTGGGTGTGTGGCGCATACGGAGGCCGAAGGCGATGTTCTGGGCCACGGTCATGTGGGGGAAGACGGCGTAGGACTGGAAGACCATGGCGATGCCACGTTTAGCCGGGGGGAGCTCGGTGACGTCACGGCCCCCGATGTAGACCCGCCCCTGATCCACGCGCTCCAACCCGGCGATACAGCGGAGGGTGGTGGTCTTCCCACAACCGGAAGGCCCGAGGAGGACCAGGAACTCGCCCGGGTTGACGACGAGGTTCAGGTCCTTCACGGCGACGACCTTGCCGAAGGTCTTCCTCACGTTTTCCAAACGTATTTCGGCAGCCATCTCTTCACCTCTCCGCCGTCGCCCCGCCCCACATGTGGAAGAGATACCTCCTGATAAGGAACATGAAGAAGAGGGCGGGGAGGATCATGAAGAACCCCCCGGCGAACCGGAAGTAGAGGGGGGAGGCCTGGATGGTGGTGAGGATATGTGCGGGGAGGGTACGGTTGTTGACCGTGAGGATGGTGGCGGCGAAGACCTCGTTCCACGAGATCACGAAGGTGAACATCGCCGCCGCCGCCAAGCCGGGCAGCGCCAGGGGCAAGGCCACCCGGACGAAGGCGCCGAAGCGGCTGCACCCCAGGGTCATCGCCGCCTCCTCCAGGTCCTTGGGAACCCCCATGAATATCCCCGTGGTGATGATCACCGCGAACGGGAGCGCCATGGCGGTGTGTATGAGGGCCACCCCGATCAGGGTGTCGTAAAGCCCCCATTTTATGAACGTGACCGCCAGCGGAACCGCGAGGAGCGCCGTGGGGAACATCCGGGTGATCAGGATCCCCAACCTAAACCCCTCCCGTCCCCGGAAATGGAAGCGGGCCACCGCGTATCCCGCCGGAGCCCCCACCGCCAGGGTAAAGGCCAGGGTAAGGAGCGCCACCCAAACGCTGTTTGAAAGCGACCTCAGCACCCCGTAGGAGTTGAGGAAGAACCTCATGGTGTCCAGGGAGAAACGGCTGGGGAGGATGGGCTTGGGCCACCTGTAGATCTCGTTCCGGGGCGTGAAGGCCGAGATCCCGATGAAGAATATCGGCACCAACACCCACAACGCGAAGGCGGTGACCGCCATATAAAGGAGCGTCCTGCGCAGTATCCAGGGATAGCTCATGCCCGCACCACCTCTGCCCGGGAACGGAGGAACCTGAGGTACCCCCATGTCATCGCGATGGAGATCACCATCAAGAATACCGCGTAAGCGGAGGCGATGTGGCTATTGCGGTAGAGGAAGTGCCAGAAGTATGCCTGCCCCGAGAGCACGGGGATGATATCGCCGGCCAACGCGAGCACCACCGCGAAGGTCTGGAGGGCGAAGATGGTGCGGATGATGAGGGCCGACTGCAGCGAGGGCTTGAGCAGGGGGAGTATCACATACCATATCTTCCTCCAACCCCGCGCCCCCAGGACCTCGGCGGCCTCCAGGTAATCCTTGGAGATCATCTGTAAACCCGCCACCAAGATCACCATCACGATGGCGGTGGCGCGCCAATGCTCCGCCACCACCACCGCCAGGAAAGTGAGCCCGATGTTCTGGTAGGAGATGTAATAGATGGGTTTATCGATGATCCCCAGGCTGTAGAGGATGGAGTTCAGGAACCCGTGTTGGGTGAAGATCGACAACCAGATGAGTCCGGCGGCCAGATCCGAGATCCCCAGCGGCAAAGCGAAGAGATAGAGGAAAAACCTCGACCCCTTGAACCCCGTGTTTATCAGAAGGGCCATCGCCAGCGCCGTGACGACCTGCAGGGGAACGATGGTGAGGGCGAGAAGGAAGGTGTATTTCAGGGCCTCGATGAAATGTACATCTTTCACCATCCGCTTGAAATAATCCAGGGTGAAAGCCCCATTATCCGTGCGGAATGAGAGAAGGATCGCGTTGAAAAGCGGCATCAGGAAGAAGATACCGATGAAGATCAGGGTGGGAAGGAGAAGCCAATAGGGGAGGAACGTGTCCGTTCCCAACAGCTTGCGCAGCCCTTTGTCCATCGAACCGATGTTAAGAGAAAAAGAGGGGGAGGGCATCCCCTCCCCCTCTTCCGCCCCAGTTTAGGTATTACCCGCCGTCGGGAGCGGGATACGGGGCATTGGCCTCGAGGTAGAGCTCCCTGAGCCGGGTGGCCTGGGCGCGGAGGAACTTCACGTCCACCGGCTCGCCCTTGACCACGAACTTGAAGAAGGTGTCCTTGTAGATCTTCTTGTACTCGTCGGAGATCCCGCCGGGGATGAAGGACACGATGGCATCAGGGGAAGCGGCTTGGGCGGAGACACCCCTGGCCAGGATCTGCAGCGCGCCCTTGGGCAAGGCCCCCGCGGCCTCGGCCACCACCGGGAAGAAGCCCACGCCCTGCAGGATCTTCACCTGGACCTCGGGGCTGGTGAGGTACTCGATCAGCTTGGCCGCGGCATCGGGATTGGGAGAGACCTTGGGGATGGCGAGCCCGCCGAGCACGGTGATGAACCCACGGCCGAAGGGCCCGGCCGGGGAGGGGATGGCGATGAAGTCATCGGGGCGCTCGATGATGGCCTGCTTCACGCGGGCGGTGTGGTCCCAAGCGATCCAGACCTCCTCGGAAAGGAGCGGCGTGTCCATGGAGTCCCAGGTGGGGGCGGCGGGGTTAACGTACTCCCACAGCTCCTTCATGAAGTTCCACATCTTCACCGCGGCGCCGGAGTCGAACGCCAGCACCTGGTAACCGGTGAAGGAAGGATAGAGATAGCCGTGGATGAACCGATGCAGGAGGCTCTTGGGTCCAGCGGGTATGCCAAGCTTCTTCTCCCCTGTAGCTTTGTATATGTTTTCAGCCCATTTGAGAAGCCCCTCATAGGTGAGGGCCCAGGGGTTCACGCCATAGGGCAAATAGGCCAGGGCCTTCTTGTTGACCACCATGAGGTAGGTGGCCTGCACGAAGGGCACATAGACCTGGCGCCCACCGATGACCGCGAGCTTCGTGAGCCCTTCGGGGATGGTGCCGCCGGTCTTCACCCCGCTGACATCGGCCAGGGCCTCGGCCAAGGGGGAGAGATCCCCGTGGAGGCCGCAGAGCACGGCTATCTGCCCCTTGCCGGCCTCGTACTCCGCTTGGACACGGGACGTGAACTCCGCGTACTCGGCACCGACGAACTTCACCTTGATCCCGGTGGCCTCGGTGAACGGCGCCAGGACCTCGTTGCGGATGAACTCGGCCTCGGCGATGGGAACGAACTGGGTGGACATCCAGACGATCTCCTCCGCCACTCCGGCGAAGGCCCCGATGAACAACGCTGCGAACAAAATGCTGAGTTTCCTCATAGCACTCCCTCCTTTTGGGAACGAGGATTTTTTGGAGTCGTAACCTCTTTCCACCTCCCCATCAATTTTGCTCAATGGACGAAACCATTTTAGTCCCGGCAGGGACGAAAAGTCAAGTGCGGATCATTTTCTCTGCTAAAATTGCCCCGCCATGCGGGTAGCTCTGTGCCACTTCCGCTACGGGATGCCCGACGGGGTCTCCTTGGAGATGGGGAAATGGAGACGGGCCCTGGAGGAACTCGGCCACGAGGTCCTCATCGCCGTGGGGGAGGACCCCACCGGGGAAGCCCTCCTTTTCCCCGAGCTATCCATCCCATGGGCCAAGGGGATCCGCCACGACGCCTTCGGGGAAAAACCAAAGAGGAAAGCCGAGGAGCTCCTGGCGGAAATAGAACGCCTGAGCACGGAGATCTCCGAAAAATTCGAGGGGTTGATCCGCGAAAAGAAGATCAATTTACTCATAATCGAGAATATTTGGTCCCTGCCCTTGAACATCCCCGCGGCCTTAGGACTCCTCCGGGCGGCGGAATCCCGCGGACTCCCCGTCATCGCCCACCACCACGATTTCTGGTGGGAGAGGGACATCTACCGTCCTGCATTTCCCGAGGTGGAAGAACTCCTCGAGGAGCTGTTTCCTCCGGACTACGGGCGCGCGGAACACGTGGTGATAAACTCCCTCGCCCGGGAGGAACTCAAACGGCGCCGGGGGCTCGAGGCCCAGGTCATCCCCAACGTCTTCGACTTCGAGGTCCGCTGGGAAAAAGATGCCTTCGGTGCCTCGCTGCGGGAGGACCTCGGGATCCGGCCCGGCGACATCGTCTTCCTCCAGGCAACACGGATCGTCGCCCGAAAGGGGATCGAGATCGCCTTCGCGCTCGTGAAGCGCTTCCAAGAGGAGGTCCTCCCCGGGCTCGATATCCCGGGGAAGGGGAAGAGCGCGGTGATCCTCATTCCCAACCTGATCGAGGATCACGACTACCACCAAAGGCTCGTCCACCGCGCCCGGGTGCTCGGTGTGGAGGCGATTTTCGCCCCGGACCGCTTCGCCGCGGAAAGGAGGGTCGAGGACGGGAAGAAGATCTACTCCTTCTGGGACGCCTACACGGCCGCCGACTTCGTCACCTACCCCTCCCTCTACGAGGGCTTCGGGAACCAGTTCCTGGAGGCCATCGCCGCTAAGCTCCCCTTAGCCGTCTTCGAGTACCCGGTCTTCGAGGCGGA
>JALVLL010000258.1 GCA_027027485.1 Candidatus Bipolaricaulota bacterium
CCGTAGACGTTCATCAGGGTCTGGACCGCCCCGGCGCCGTACACCCCCGGAAGGTGGTTCCCCGGGAAAAGGAGAAACCGCTCCTCCGCCCCGGTGGCGACGATCAAGTCTTCGGCCTCCACGAGGAGGAGGGAATCCCCGTGGGCCACGGCTAGGATCCTCCGCCCGTCCTCCACGTAAAGCCCCAGGACCCGGGCCTGGCGCAGGATCTCGGCCCTTCCCTCCACCTCGGAAAGGAGCTCCGCCGCGATGGCGAACCCCCGGATCCCGGCCCGCTCGGCCCTGGAGCCGAAGAACTTGTGGGTCTGTTTTATGAGCTGGCCGCCGAGATGGGGGTTTTCGTCGAGGACGAGGGGCTTCACACCGTAGCGCAGGAGGGCCTTGGCCGCCGAAAGCCCCGCGGGGCCGGCGCCGACCACGACGACCTCTGCCCTCGCTTCCCGCACCTCGCGCTCCCGGGGACGGAAGCCCGGGTTCAGGCGCCCCGGCCCCCGCTGGGACTCCACGATCATCCCTTCCCTGACCGGGGTGATGCAGGTACGCACGTTGGGGATCCCGTCCACCGTCGCGAGGCACGAGGAGCACTTGCCGATGGCGCAGAAAATCCCCCGGGGGTTCCCCTTGTGGGTCCGCAGGAGGACCCTTATCCCGGCAGCGTGCAGCGCCGCAGCGATGGTCTCCCCCTCGTGGGCTTCAACGAGCTTTCCATCGAAGGTGAAGACCACCTTCCGGCCGCGCTCGAAGGAGAGGATCGGATGTTCCGTTATCCTTCCCGGGCTGGGCTCCACCACAGCAAACTTAACGGCGGGCTCCCTCCCCCGTCAAGCTTGCGCGGGATGGGCTTGTGAGCTTATAAAGGGCCCTTGAGATGGAGCTCTTGAAGAGGTACGAGGGCAACCCGATCCTGACGCCGGATCGCTGGCCTTATCCCGCCAACGCGGTCTTCAACCCCGGGGCGGTGGAGTTCCGGGGCGAGGTGCTCCTTTTGGTCCGCGTGGAGGACTTCCGGGGCTTCTCACATCTCACCATCGCCAGAAGTCCCGATGGCTATTCGGATTGGGAGATATCACCTGAGCCCACTTTGAGTCCGGATCCGGAGTACGCCGAGGAGCGTTGGGGCCTGGAGGACCCACGGATCGTGTGGCTCCCCGATCGGGAGGAGTACGCCATCACCTGCGTCTCCTTCTCCAAGGGAGGCCCTGTGGTCTCGCTGATCACCACCCGCGATTTCCGCGAGTTCTCCCGCCACGGGTCCCTGGTCCCCCCCGAGGACAAGGACGCCGCCCTCTTTCCCCGTACCTTCCGGGGCCGCTATGCCCTGATACACCGGCCCATCATCCGCGGGGAGGCCCATATCTGGATCTCGTTCTCACCGGACCTCCGCTATTGGGGCGAGCACCGGGTGCTGCTTCCGGTGCGTCCCGGCTGGTGGGACTGCCACCGGGTGGGCTTGGGTCCCCCGCCCATAGAGACCGACGAGGGCTGGCTCCTCATCTACCACGGCGTCAGGGTCACCGCCTCGGGGAGCCTCTACCGGGTGGGATTGGCCCTCCTGGACCTCGATGAGCCTTGGAAGGTCGTCCGCCGGGCCTCGACCTGGATCCTGGGCCCGCGGGAGGATTACGAGTTCCGCGGCGATGTGCCCGGGGTGACCTTCCCCACGGGTACGGTGCTACGGGGCGACGAGCTCCTCGTTTATTACGGGGCCGCCGACAAAGCGGTGTGCTTGGCCAGGGCGAGCCTGCGGGAGCTTTTGGAGTTCCTGCGGCGCGAGGGTTGAAGTCCACCGGGGTTTGTGCCAACGTTTAACGCCATGGGCACCAGATTCCTCAAGCCCCTCCGGATCGCCTTCGTAAGCACCTATCCGCCGCGCCAGTGCGGGATCGCCACCTTCACCCAGGATCTCCTCAACGCTATAAGCGAGCTCTACGGCGATGTCCTGGCGGATGAGGCCCAGAGGTTCCTGCACGTGGTGGCCATGCACCGGGGGAGCGACGAGCTCGATTATCCCCCCGAGGTGAGGTTTCGGATCCGGGACCATCGCGAGGAGGACTACATCGATGCCGCCGAGTTCGTGAACCTATCCCCGATAGACGTCGTCTCCCTGCAGCACGAGTACGGGATCTTCGGCGGCGACGATGGGTCCCATATCCTCGAGTTCCTGGAACACGTGAGGAAGCCGGTGGTGACCACCCTCCACACCGTCCTCCTCGAGCCCTCCCCTTCCCAGAAGGAGGTCCTCCAGGAGATCGCCGCCCGCTCCACGCTCCTCGTGGCGCAGACCAGAAAATCGGCGGAGATGCTCCGGGAGGTCTACGGGGTCCCGGACGAGAAGATCGTGGTCATCTACCACGGAGCCCCCGACGTCCCCTTCATCGACCCCGCCTACTACAAGGACCAGTTCGGGGCGGAAGGAAGGCCCCTCATCCTCACCTTCGGCCTCCTCTCACCGAACAAGGGGATCGAGTACGCCATCGACGCCATGGCCCGGGTGGCCGGGGAGTTCCCCGAGGTCCTCTACTTCGTGGTGGGGGCCACGCATCCCGAGGTGAAGAAGCGCTACGGCGAGAGGTACAGGCTCTCCCTCGAAGAGCGGGTGAAGCGGCTGGGGCTCGAGGACAACGTGGTCTTCCACAACCGCTACGTCACCCTGGAGGAGCTCATCAAGTTCCTGATCGCCGCCGATATCTTCCTGGCGCCCTACTTGGTACGGGAGCAGGCCGTCTCTGGGACCATCACCTACGCCTTGGCCACCGGGAAGGCCATCGTCTCCACCCCTTCGTGGTACGCCGAGGAGATGCTGGCCGAGGGGCGGGGGATCCTGGTTCCCTTCAGGGATTCCAAGGCCATGGCCGAGGCGTTGCTGGAGCTTCTGCGGGACGAGGCCAAGCGCGATCGGATGCGCAAGGCCGCCTATGAATTCGGCCGGCATTTCGTCTGGAGGGAGGTGGCGGGGCAGTACGCCAGTGCCTTCGAGAGGGCCCTCATGGCCCACGCCCGGGCCGGGAAGAGGGCCTTCCCGACATTTAAGCTCCACACCCTCCCCGAGGTGAACCTCTCACACCTCGAGCGCCTCACCGACGGGACCGGGGTGCTACAACACGCGGTCTATTCGATCCCGGATCGCCGCTTCGGCTACACCACCGATGACAACTCCCGGGCACTGATCGTGACCCTCCTCCACTGGGATCTCTTCGGCGACAAGGGTATTTGGCCCCTCATGTACACCTACTTCTCCTTCCTGCACCACGCCCAGAGGGAGGACGGCCGGTTCCGTAACCTCCTCACATACGAGCGTGCCTTCTCCGAGGAAGGCGACTCCCAGGACGCCCAGGGACGCGCCATCTGGTCCCTGGGGTATGCGGTGGCGGCCAAGCTCCCCGAGGATCTAGTGACCCTGAGTATCCAGATGTTCAAACGGACCCTTCCCACGTGGGGAGAGCTCTCGGCCCCGCGGGCGATCTCCTTCGCGGTCCTCGGCGGGGCCAGGTACCTCGAGAAGTTCCCCGGCGACACCGAGGTCCGTTCCGCCCTGCAGGGTCTATACGGGAAGCTCCTCGGGGCCTTCGAGGGAGTGGGTGATGATGAGTGGCCCTGGCCCGAGGATGTCCTCACCTACGACAACGCCCGCCTTCCCCAGGCCCTCATCGCCGGTGGGAGGGCCCTAGGAGTGGAGGAAGGGACGAAGCTGGGCCTCGAGGTACTGGAGTGGCTCTGGGAGATCCAGACCGATCCCGAGGAAAAGCACCTGAGCCTCGTCGGGAACCAGGGCTGGTACCCCAGGGGCGGGGAAAAGGCGAGGTTCGACCAGCAGCCCCTGGACGCCGCGGCCCTGGTGGACGCCTGCCGTGTCGCGGCCCTCGCCACCGATGATCCCTCCTGGTGGCGGAGGATGGAGCTCGCCTTCTCCTGGTTTCTGGGGAGGAACGACGTCGGGGTGCCCCTTTACGACTTCACCACCGGTGGGTGTTACGACGGGCTCCAGCCCGGCGGGGTGAACCGGAACCAGGGGGCGGAGTCCACCATAAGCTGGCTGATGTCGCTCCTCCTCATGAAGCTCACTTTGCGCAAACGCACCTCTCGACGATAGAATCCCTCCTCGCTTCCCGGGATGGCGCCGGAAAGGAAGCTTCCGCGCAGGGCCTGGTGGGCCCTGAAGGACCTAAGGGGGGCCCGGCGGAATCGCTCCGAGGATATCTTCGAACGTGTCTGTATCCTGGGGCCTGACGATTTCCAGGTGGAGAACTACCCGCGCAAGAGGCCCCTGGCCGCCTTCAACCCCGGGGCCGCCCTCATCGGTAAAAAGCTCTACATCTTCCCCCGCTTGGTTTTCGACTATTACCACTACACCTCGAGCATCGGGGTGGCGGAGGTGGACGTGGAGGAAGTCCTCTCCGGGGAGCTATCCAAGCCCCTTAGGGCGAGGATAATCCTTTGGCCCCAGGAGCCCTGGGAGGCGGTGAAGGGGTGCGAAGATCCCAGGGTCACGGTGGACACAGACCTCTTCCGGATCTTTTATACCGGGGTGGGGAAGCCCCTCAGGGCGGATTACATACCTAAAGGGGACCAATACCGCACTGTGCTCGGCTACGCCGAGCTGGACTTCTCCTTCCGGGTGCGGCGGAAGGGGTTCCTGCGGGTGGGGGAGCGGGACCTGGGCCATATCTCCGGGAACAAGGACTCGGCCCTCGTGGAGGTCCGGGGCCACAGGGCCACCGTCCTCACCCGCCCGAGCTTCCGTTCCTCCCGGCTCGGGGTCTCCCGAGGGCACCTGCCGCGTAAGGTGAAGCTCCCGGACATGTGCTGGCGGGCCGAGGCCGATTTGGAGGAGCTCGTGATCCCTCCCGAGAGCTTGAAGCCGGTGCTCGTGCCCGAGCCCTGGGAGTACAAGGTGGGCTGGTCCACCAATGTGGTGAAGGTCGCGGAGGGGGAGTACCTCGTGGGATGGCACGGGGTCCTGCGGGAGGACCTCTCCTACCGCAACGGCCTCGCTTTGGTGAATTCCGAGGGCGAGCTCAAGGCCGTCTCCGATTACGTCCTCATCCCAAAGGGACTGCCGGAACAGTACGGGGATCGGTCGCTCACCGTCTTCGGGAACGGCCTGGTGGTGTATGGGGACAGCCTCATCTGGATCGGGGGGATCTCGGACTACGGGATCGGGATCTTCGTGACGCGCCTCTCGGAGGCCCTCTCCGCCCTGAGATGCTGAAAGAGCAGGGGTCCCGAAAGGGGAAAGGGGCCTTGTGGCCCCTTTTTGGTACGCCCGGCAGGATTTGAACCTGCGACCTCTGCCTCCGCAGGGCAGCGCTCTATCCGGGCTGAGCTACGGGCGCTGGCGGAGGGACGGGGACTCGAACCCCGAAGGCCACAAGGGCCCTACCGGTTTTCGAGACCGGCTCCTTACCAATTCGGTCATCCCTCCGGGGCCAATCCCAATTCTACCCGTTCCCTCGGGGAGAGAAAAGGCCACGCCCCCTTACGCCGGGCCGTCCCCACGGGGAAAGGGACACAGGTCCTTTAGAGGGCATTCCCGACACCGGGGCCCCCGGGGGCGGCAGATCTCGCGCCCAAGCCGGATCAGGTGGAGGTGGAGCTCGTATTCCCTCCCCCGGGGAACCAGGGGGGCGAGGGCGTCGTGGGGATCGCCCCTCCCGTCCCAAAGGCCCAATCTGCGCGTCACCCGCTTTATGTGGGTATCCACGGGGAAGTACGGCGCTCCCAACCCGAAGAGCATGACGATGGCCGCGGTCTTCCTCCCCACCCCCGGGAGGGAGAGGAGCCACTTGTGCGCCTCCTCCGGCGGGAGGTCACGGAGGAAATCCAGGGAAAGCTCCCCCCGCTCCTCCTTTATCCTGTGCAGGATCTCCCGGATCCTCTTGGCCCGTTGCCGGTAAAGCCCGGCACCCCTTATCGTCCGCTCCACCTCCTCGAGGGGGGCATTCAGGACCTCCTCCCACGTGGGAAACCGCTCCTTCAGGGCCGCGAAGGCCCGGTCCCGGTTGATATCCGAGGTGTTCTGGGAAAGAATGGTGCCCACGAGGAGCGAAAGGAGATCGCCGCGGGGCCTCCACCTTATGGGCCCGAAATGGCGACGGAGCCTCTCCGCGATCTCTCGGATCTTTTTCGCGGGATCCACGCCGGGAGCTTAGGGGAGGCGAGGGATATGGACAAGGGTTTGCGGGAAGTGGCGCTCGGGATCATAGATGCCGCCATCGCGGCGGTAAGGCCCGAGGAGTGTATCCGCCGTTCCTTACGCCTCGAGGGAGACATCCTCCATGTCGGTGATTCCCGGGTCGACCTTCGGGGGATCCGGAGGATCTATGTCGTCGGGTTCGGCAAGGCATCGGCGGGGATGGCCCGGGCCGTGGAGGGGATCCTGGGGGAGAGGATCTCCGGGGGGCTCGTGATAACCGCCGATGGATACCGTGTTCCCACCGATAAAGTAGAGGTACGCGAGGCGGGGCATCCCGTGCCCGACGAGCGTGGGCTCTCGGCGGCGGAGGAGATCCTCTCGATCGTCGAGGGAGCGAGGGAGGATGATTTGGTGATCGTCCTCATCTCCGGGGGAGGATCGGCCCTCCTCACCGCCCCGGCGGAGGGGATCTCCTTGGAGGATCTGGCGAGAACCAACGAGCTCCTCCTCCGCTCGGGGGCGGTGATCCAGGAGATAAACGCCGTGAGGAAACACCTCTCTCGGGCCAAAGGGGGCCAACTTGCCCGCCTGGCCCAACCGGCGCGGGTCATATCCCTGATCCTCTCGGACGTGGTGGGGGATCCCCTGGACTCCATCGCCTCGGGCCCCACCGTCCCCGATCCCACCACTTACACAGACGCCATCGCGGTGCTCAGGCGCTACGGCATCTGGGACGAGGTGCCCTCAAGCGTCCGGAGGCATCTCGAGCGCGGGGCCTCCGGGGAGGTCCCGGAGACCCCGAAGCCCGGGGACCCCTGTTTCGCCCGGGTCATAAACGTGATCGTGGGATCGGGGCGCCACGCCGCCGAGGCCGCCCTCGAAAAAGGGGAAGATCTTGGCTTCGAGGGAGCGATCCTCACCACCACCCTCGAGGGGGAGGCCCGGGAGG
>JALVLL010000259.1 GCA_027027485.1 Candidatus Bipolaricaulota bacterium
CCCGCCGGAGGCCCGAACCCGTTGGGCGTGAAAACCCATGGGATGACCTGCGGGTAGCGGTGAAATGCCAATCGAGCCTGGTGATAGCTGGCTCTCCCCGAAATGGCTCTAGGGTCAGCCTCACGGTTCAGGCGGCCGGGGGTAGAGCACTGGATGGGGAAGGGGGGAAACTCCCGACTCCAACCAAACTCCGAATACCGGCCGTCGGTCCGTGGGAGTGAGTCCGTGGGGGATAACCTCCACGGTCGAGAGGGGAACAACCCAGACCGCCGGCTAAGGCCCCTAAATCCGGGCTAAGTGGAGAAGGCGGTGTGGCCGCTAAGACAGCTGGGAGGTTGGCTTAGAAGCAGCCATCCTTTAAAGAGTGCGTAACAGCTCACCAGTCAAGCGGCCGCGCGCCGAAAATGTAACGGGGCTAAGCCCGGTGCCGAAGCCGCGGGTTCCTACCGGCGCCGCCGGTAGGAGCGGTAGGGGAGCGTTCCCAGCGGGGCGAAGCCGCGTCGCGAGGCGCGGTGGACTGCTGGGAAGTGAGAATGCCGGCATGAGTAGCGAGAGGCGGGTGAGAATCCCGCCCCCCGGATGCCCAAGGTTTCCTGGGGAAGGCTCGTCCGCCCAGGGTTAGGCGGGACCTAAGGTGAACCCGAAAGGGGTAGCCGATGGGCAGCCGGTTAATATTCCGGCCCCTCCGGGTCCGCGCCACGAGCGAAGGGGTGACGCCGCAGGACTATCCCCGCGGGCTTACGGCTATGCCCGTCCAAGCGTCAAGCCAGGGGGAGGAGGCAAATCCCCTCCCCCGCCACGGCGAGGCGCGATGGCGAGCCCCGTAACAGGGGCGAAGGGGGATGGGTTCAGCGGCCGAGAAAAGCCTCTAGCCAGTGGACCCGGAGCCCGTACCGCAAACCGACACAGGTGGGCGAGGGGAGTACCCACAGGGGGGCGAGATAACCCCGGTCAAGGAACTCGGCAAATTGCCCCCGTAACCTCGGGAGAAGGGGGGCCCTCGCCGTGGCTGGGAATCAGTTCTCGGCTGCGGTTGGGGGCCGCAGAGAATCGGCCCAGGCGACTGTTTACCAAAAACACAGGTCCCTGCTAACCCGTAAGGGGACGTATAGGGACTGAAACCTGGCCACTGCCGGTAGGTCAAGGGGAGGGGTGCAAGCCCCGAACCGAAGCCCCGGTGAAGGCCGGCCGTAACTATAACGGTCCTAAGGTAGCGAAGTACCTTGTCGGGTAAGCCGAAGCTTGCCCCACCGCCCCGCGAGGGGCGGTGAAAAAAACCGGCTCATATCGGGGGAGCCCTCCTGCCGGAAGGGCGTGGGGTAACCCCGAGGGAAGTCGGCCCGCAAGGGTTTGACCCCGTAACGACTGACCCGAAAGGGGAGGCGCGCTGTCCTCCCAGCGCGCAACACGCCGGGCCTCGCCCTCATAAAGGGCGCCTATGGAGTCCCCTTTCCCTGAAAAGGGAGGTGGGAAATGGAGAAGCTGAACCCTTGGTATGTGACGGGGCTTGTTGAGGGGGAAGGTACCTTCGCCGTGAGCTTCAGCTTGAGGAGGAGGCTCACGGTGGGGATCGAGACGCGCCCCTCCTTCTCCATTTCCCAAAACGAGGCCAATCTCGAGCTCCTGAAGCGGGTGCACGCGTATTTCGGGTGTGGAGCGATCCGTTATTCCCGGGCCGATCGCACCTACAAGTACGAGGTGCGCTCGGTGAGGGACATAATGAAAAGGATCATCCCTCACTTCCGGCGTTATCCGCTTCAAGGGGCCAAGGCGCGGGACTTCGAGAAGTTCGCGCGCATCTGTGAGATGGTCCATCGGAACCTGCACCTCAATCGTCGCCACCTGCGGGAGATCATCGAGATCGCCTACTCGATGAACCCCGCGGGCAAAAGGCGGCACCGGAAAGGGGATCTCCTAAGGGTGCTGGGCGAGGATAAGGGATAGTCTACCCCCCGTGGAAACACGGGAGAGGGTGAAGTTCCGACCTGCATGAAAGGAACAACGACCTGGGCACTGTCTTGACCGGGGGCTCGGTGAACTTGAAGCGCCGGTGAAGATGCCGGCGACCCGCGGTGGGACAGAAAGACCCCGTGGAGCTTTACTGCAGCCTGGTGTTGGGTCTTGGCCGTTGATGTAGAGGATAGGTGGGAGGCTGAGAAGTCCCGGCGCCAGCCGGGATGGAGCCGCCGGTGGAATACCACCCTTCAACGGCTGGGGCTCTAACCAGGGGCCGTTAGCAGCGGTTCCGGGACAGCGCCAGGTGGGCAGTTTTGCTGGGGCGGCAGCCTCCTAAAGGGTAACGGAGGCGCCCAAAGGTCCCCTCAGGCGGGTTAGCGATCCGCCGTGGAGTGCAAGGGCAGACAGGGGGCTTGACTGCGAGGCCTACAAGCCGAGCAGGGGCGAAAGCCGGGCCTAGTGACCCACCGGCTCCTCGTGGTAGGGCCGGTGATCAGCGGATAAAAGTTACCCCGGGGATAACAGGCTGGTCCCGCCCGAGAGTTCACATCGACGGCGGGGTTCGGCACCTCGATGTCGGCTCACCCCATCCTGGGGCTGCACCAGGTCCCAAGGGTTGGGCTGTTCGCCCATCAAAGGGGTTCATGAGCTGGGTTCAGACCGTCGTGAGACAGGTCGGTCCCTATCTACCGCGGGCGCAGGAGGCTTGAGGGGGTCCGCTCCTAGTACGAGAGGACCGGAGCGGCCGGGCCGCTGGTGTACCAGCTGTCCCGCCCGGGGCACCGCTGGGTAGCTAAGCCCGGACCGGATAAGAGCTGAAGGCATCTAAGCTCGAAGCCGACCCCAAGATGAGGCCTCCCCATCAGGGCCCTCCGAGACCAGGAGGTCGATAGGCCGCAGGTGGAAGCCCGGCAACGGGTGGAGCCGAGCGGTACTAATAGCCCGATTGCCTTACGTAGCAGACGCCCTATTCGCCTCTCAAGGACCGGGGATCAAGCCCATGACGTCGGGGTTTATCCCCGACGTTTGAGATTCCGGGCGGCAGATAGCGGCGGGGAAACACCCGGCTCCATTCCGAACCCGGCAGTTAAGCCCGCCAGCGCCGATGGTACTGGGGAAGCTTCTTCCCCGGGAGAGTAGGTCGCCGCCCGGATTTTATTTTTTCACTTTTGTAGCTTCCCTACATCTTTGGGGCTTCTTATGGTGCCCGTTGTAGAACTTCGTGGTGTAAGCCTTAAAAGGGCATAAGTCCCACGGTAAAGGGGGGCGAGTTCCTTTTGATGGCAAGGGAGGCAAAGTAAATGCTTTTTCTCCGTGGGGCTCAGCCCATAAGGGCCCGCGCCAGGGTCATCGCGGTGCCCGAAAGCAGGGGAACCGAGAGGTTGTCGTCCACATGGAAAGGCAGGGCTTCGACGAAACTCGCAGCCGCCCCTCCCACAAAGCCCAGCCAAAACGGCGTAAACCCCCCGACGAACGCCAAATAGGAAGCCAGGAAACAGATGCCCAGGTAACCCAGGGTCCCCTGCAGGGTCTTGGCGAAGAACCTGGTCCTTCCCCCCACGAACCCGAACACCTTAGCGGTGAGGTCGCCGAATATGAGGAAGGTCACGGACAGGAACGCCACCTTCAGGGGAAAGAGGAGGAAAGCGACGAAACATCCCAGAAGGAAAAGCGTCATGGAGGAGAGGCGTGTCCTCTCCTTCTCCTTGAACACCTTGAAGGAGCTCGCCAGGCGTTTGAAGAAGAACCCCTGTACCCTATGGCTCGAGAGGCGCGCCACGTCCACCAGAACGAACAGAAGGAGCACGCTCCCGATCAGGGAAAGGAGGGTTTGCTTGGCCACCCAGAGGCTCAGGAGGGGGAAGGAGAAGCCGGCAGGTCGGATGAGCACCCTCCACCACCTTATATCCTCGGGGAGGTAGGGGAACGCCCTGTGTCGGATCACCGCCTCCAGGGCCAGGGCGAAGATGAAACATAGGATGAGGGAAGCGAATATGGCCGCCGGTTCCCAGGGGAAGCGGAGGAGGGAAAGGGCCACAATGGCGGGGACGAGGAACACCGCTATCACGTCCCCTCTCCTCACCGCCCAGTACGAAAGGCCGGCGAAACCGGCCAACGCCGCGAGATCCGCGATCCCCACCGTGGGGGAAAGCTTGAGCCAAAGCCCGATTAAGGATGCCAGCGCCAGGCCGGAGGCCGTAGCGGCGCCGTGTCCCCCTTTGAACCGGAGATAGAAGGGGAATACGTGCCCCAGGATCGCGGAAACACCGCTCAGATAACGGATGAGGGGCGGGAGGCCGAGGGCCTGGGCGATCCCGAGGGAGGCGACCCCCTTTCCGGTGTCGTAAAGCGCCGTGATCATCACGGGCCACAGGGAATCGATCTGGGCCTTGAGGTTGGAGGTGCCGACCTTCCCCGTGCCTTTGGCCCTTAGGTCTATCCCCTTGAGCCATTTGGCGAAGATGTAGGCGGGATGAACGGAACCCAACAGGTAGCCGATAAACACGGCGAAAAAGGCCTTCCACACCATCTCCGTAGAAGGGAATTTATCTCGCGCTTTAGGAAAGGACAATCCCCGCACGGGGCCTAGCTTCTAGGTTTTTAAAAGCTTTGAAATCGGGGTTCCCCACGGATAGAATCCGCCCGCTATGGGAGACTATGACCTCCAGGACCTGGCGAAGACCCTGGCCGCCGTGGGATCCGAGGAGAGGCTCAAGATCCTCGGCATCATCATGCGGTGGCCAGAGGTGGGCTGTGGGGAGCTCGCCCAGCGGCTTGGGCTCTCCCAGCCCGCCATCTCCTACCACCTCAAGGTCCTGGAGGCGGCGGATCTCATCGTCAAGGTCCGCCGCGGCCGCTCACGTTGCCTATCCGTGACCCCAAAAATAGAACGGATCTTGCGGGCCGAGGTGATAAGGTGGCTCAAGCAAGAGGAGGTGAAGCGCTGATGGACAAGGAGGTCAGGGTCTACACTACTCCGAACTGCCCCTGGTGCGCCGCGGTGAAACAATATCTGGAGGAACGTGACATTCCCTACATCGAGATCGATGTGTCCCAGGACCAGCAGGCGGCTCTGGAGATGATCGAGAAATCGGGCCAGATGGGCGTCCCCGTCGTGGAGATCGACGGTGAGATCGTCATCGGCTTTGATAAAGAAAGGCTTGATTACCTGCTTGAACTCTACTGAAGAAAGGACGCGATAGCTGTGCCATTCCTGCAAGGCAAAGACCTGGAATACGTGCGCGGGGAATTCGAGAAGCTACCCCGCAGGGTGACGGCGGTACTTTTCGTCGGCGAAGGGGGATCCGGAGGGGTCTTCAAGGATCTCATGGAGGAAGTCGGGGCCATCGCCCCGGGGAAGTTCTCGGTGCGCTATGGCACCCCAGAGGAAGCCGAGGAAAAAGGGATAGACCTTTTCCCCTCGTTCTCCCTGGAGGCCGATGGGGAGGAATACGGGGTGTACTTCTTCGGGGCCCCGTTGGGGTACGAATTCGCTTCCTTCCTGGAGGCGGTCCGGGACGTGGCGGAGGGGGAAGTGGAGCTCGGGGAGAGCATCCGCGACGAGCTCTCCGGCCTCTCGTCCCCATTGGTGATAAGTGTCTTCGTTACCCCCACCTGTCCCTACTGCCCCCTGGCCGTGAGGACGGCGCATCGGTTCGCGGTGGCCTCGCCCAAGATACGGGGCGAGATGATCATGGCCTCTGACTTCCCGGAGTTAGCCAAACGTTACGAGGTGATGGCCGTGCCCACGGTGGTGATCAACGAGGTGGTGAGGTTCGAAGGGGCGATCCCGGAGGAAGAGTTCGCCGCCATGGTGGCCGAGGCGGCCACGATCCAGCCTTAGACAATACGGCGCGTGTGTCTTTGTGGGCTTCAAGGGGCGTTACCAACGCCCCTTTTCTTTTTCAAGGGATCGTCCGGATATCGGTCCCGCTGCCGACCACGGCCCCTTTTAGCTCCACCCCCGAAAGCAAGGCCCCTTCGTCCACCACGCACTCCACGAGGCGCGAGTTCTCGACGGTGGAAGGCCCGATCACGACGGACCTTTCTATCACAGACCCCTTGACCCGGGCCTCGGGATGTATCCAACTTTTCCCGCCATTGAAGTGGAGGTTGGCCTCGATGTAAGCCTTGCGGGAGCCGATGTCGAACCAGGGACCGTCAAATACGAAGACCTCGATCTCCTCCCGGGAAAGGAGCCACTGGAGGAAGTACCCCGGGGCGTCTTTCCCTTTTTCGGCCTCCCGCAGGAACTCGCCGAAGAGGGGGAGGATTCGGGCGGGGAAGAGGTAACAGGCGGTGCTCACCAGGTCCGATGGCGGGTTTTCGGGTTTTTCCACGAAGCGTGTCACTCTTTTCCCTTCCACCTCCGCCACGCCGTAGCGGCGGGCCGCTTCCCGGTCCCCGAGCCGATACAGCGCCACCAGGGGCTTTCCTGAATAGGCGGCGGCGAACTCCTCGAGGGTGAAGGGGAAGATGTTGTCCCCGCCCACAACGAGTAGGTCCTCCTCGATCCCGAGACGCTCCACCAAGTACGCAAGCGCCCCCACCGCGCCGAGCTTCTCCTCCTCGGAGCGGGTTTCCTCTACCACAAGCTCCGCTCGGTACCCCGAGCCCTCAAGCCACGCGGAGAAGCGATCGGCGAAACGGCGGTTGACGGAGAGGATGGGGACGTTTCTCTCGGGCATCCCCGAGAAGAGGTAATCCAAGATCGGCCTTCCCGCGACGGGAAGGAGGGGCTTCGGCCGGTTCAAGGTCAGGGGCCAAAGCCTTTTGGCGTATCCTCCCGCAAGGACGACGATCTTCATCTCAGCCTCCCGATGATCTCCCCGAGGTCACGCTTGAGGCGCTCCATGGAGAAATGCTCGCGCCCCAGGGTGTAATTGTGTTCCACCATCTCCTCCCTTAGCTTTCCGTCCACCAGGATCTCGCCGACCTCCCGCGCGGCCCGGGAGATCACCTCCTCGGGAACACGTGCGAGCCCCTCCCCATCGCGTTGGAACCGGTTCCCCAGCGAGACATATTTGAATCCCAGGGGCTTTATGTCCGCCTCGAAGACCGGGTACTCGAAGACGGCTAAGGGG